>JAFCZI010000176.1 GCA_019314425.1 Deltaproteobacteria bacterium
GTTGCATATTTGGCATAAAAACTCAAAATTCAAGTCGATCAGATCAAGATATCGGGAGTATTTTGGTAGCTTAAATTTCGTGAAAATTGGTCTTGACATGGGGTCCACTTTAGAGCGCCTTGTCAGGATGAGGGTACGCCTTCATGCTGTCACATGGGAAAGGTCCGGGACAGGGCGAAACCCCTGGCTTCCCAGGGGAATTCCTTTGGGACGGATCGTCTCTCCCAAGCCGTTATGGTAGTCTACATCCAGCCCGATACATTTTTCAGCGAAGATCGATTCGCCGTGGTCGTCCGGGCATTGCACCCGAGGGCCGCCCCCGTTCCACTCTATCTGAAAAACACCTCCTTTCTCTGTTGAACCCACCGGCCGGTCCTGGGATTCCTATGATTTTCTAATCCAGGCATCGGCACACACACCAATTATAGGTTTCATTATCCCATTTTTTGGATGTGAGGATAGGCGCAGAAATGTTTTTTATCGCCAATATCCTCGGGTCCGTGTAACGGGAAAAATACCAACAAAGAAAATAACCAATTTGACGCCGCCCTGGTTTTATCTACAGGCAGGCGAATCATGGAGGAACCATGTCTAATAATAAAAAGGAATCCATCAAGGAAGTCAGTCACCACAAAAAGGCAGCGGTCCTGGGCATTGAAAAAAAGAAGAAAAAAGTCCTGCCCTATGCTGTTCTTTCGATCTGCGGTATGCTGGTCATCGCCGCTGTAATATTTTTTCAGGGAAACGTTATGAGTTCCCAGAACAGCGCTGTGCCCCAGAAGGCGGGCGAGGACAACCAGAGGCTCAGCCAGGTTCAGGCGGTCACGTATCCCATCAGCCTGTTTGATGAGGGGAAGGCAAAGCATTTTGAGTTCCGGGCCGACAATAACGTCACCATCAAATATTTTGTGTTGAAGAGTTCCGATGGGGTGATTCGCGCCGCTTTTGATGCCTGCGATGTGTGCTGGCCGAGCGGCAAAGGATATTACCAGGAGCAGGACGCCATGGTATGCCGGAACTGCGGAAAACGTTTCAGCTCGGTGAAGATTAACGAGGTGAAAGGCGGCTGCAATCCTGCCCCTCTGAACCGGAAGATCGATGGCGACAACCTGGTGATTCAGGTGGCGGACATTCTGGGTGGGAAATCCTATTTTGACTTTTCACGGGGGGGCAATTCATGAGACTGATCGATATTTCTCTGGCGAATTTAAAGCGCCGTAAGGCCAAGGCCTCCTTTGTCCTTATTGGATTGCTGGTGGGGGTAACCGCAGTCGTGGCTTTCATAAGCCTGGTGGATGCCCTCACCCGGGACATCAACCACAAACTGGAAAAATACGGCGCCAATATTATGATCCTGCCGAAAACAGAAACGCTGTCCCTCACCTATGGGGGAATGGCGGTGGGGGGCGTTTCTTTTGAGATGCGTGAAATACTTCAGGAGGACCTGGGCAGAATCAAGGAAATCGAGAACGCCGCCAATGTGGCAGCGGTGGGTCCCATTGTGCTGGGTTCACTCAAGGTGGCGGACCGCAATGTGTTGCTGGCGGGGGTGGATTTTCAGGTGAGCCATATCCTGAGACCCTGGTGGAAAATTAAAGGAAAATTTCCCGGTGAGGATGGGATTCTTCTGGGCGCGGAGGCGAGCCGGATCCTCGGTCTGGGACAGGGCGATACCCTGGATGCCAAAGGGCGAGAGCTTGTGGTGGCGGGTGTTCTGGAACCGACCGGAAGCCAGGATGATCAGATCATTTTTGCCTCCCTCAAGACGGCCCAGCAGGTGCTGGGAAAGGAAGGCCGTATTTCCATGGCGGAGGTGGCGGCCCTCTGCGCCGCCTGCCCCATCGACGACATGGTTGCGCAGATCTCGGGGGCTCTCCCCGACGCCAAGGTGATGGCCATCCGGCAGGTGGTGAAAGGTCGCATGGAGACCCTGGGGCACTTTAACAAATTCGCCTACGGCCTTTCGTTGCTGGTCATGCTTGTGGGGGGCTGGTGGTTCTGGTGACCATGATGGGCAGTGTTCGAGAGAGGACATCGGAATTCGGTATCTTCATGGCCATCGGTTTCAGACGGCGTCATGTGATTCGCATGGTCCTGTTCGAGGCCGCCGTTATCTCGGCTATTGCCGGGGTGCTGGGCTATTTCATGGGGCTCGGCGCCACAAAACTCATCCTCCCCTTTTTCACCGAAAGCGTGGGCATGAGTCTGGCATTTGACCCGCTCCTGACCCTGGGGGTGTTTTTGGCCGCTGTTACCTTAGGCCTCGTATCCAGTGCCTATCCGGCGGTCATGGCGGGAAATCTCGACCCCAACGAAGCCCTTAGAAGCCTGTAGGAGGTGTGAACCATGAGTTATATCCAAGTAGAAAATCTGATGAAGGAATATGGGAAAGGCGAAGCTGCTTTCATGGCCGCAAAGGGCATGAGCTTCGAGATCGAGCAGGGGGAGTTTGTGGCCATCGTCGGGGAATCGGGATCAGGCAAATCCACCCTGCTCTCCATGATGGGGGCCCTGAATACCCCCACAAAGGGCCGATATGTGGTGGATGATATGGACATCTATGCCCTCGGCCTCGACCAGAGGGCGAAATTCCGCATGGCGTTTCTGGGGTTCATTTTCCAGAGTTTTCACCTGATTCCCTATCTGACCGTCAAAGAAAACGTGATGCTGCCACTGGCCATTGCCAAGATCAAGAACCGGGAGAAATCGGACATGGCCAGGGATGCCCTCATGCAAGTGGGGCTTTCCGGAAAAGAAAACCGACTGCCCGGTGAGATATCAGGAGGCGAACAGGAACGGGTGGCCATTGCCCGGGCGGTAGTGAACCACCCCACCATCCTCCTGGCCGATGAGCCCACCGGTAACCTGGATACCAGAACCAGCCGTGAAATCATCGGTCTCTTCCATGCCCTGAACGGGGGGGGGGATAACCATTCTTATGGTGACCCACAACGCGGAATTCTCAGGGGAGGCCCATCGGACCCTTTGCGTTTCCGATGGGTTAATCGTGGGGCAGGAGTGTCTCCGGAAGGTTGTGGAATACCCCTTCGGACTGAAGTCAGGCGTGGAACAGTACCCGGCGGAAAATGTTGCAGTTCAGTAGAAAACATAGGGTCAGGGGGTATCCGGGACACTGCGAAACGGCATTCCCGGACGAATCCCCGGCAGATTAAAGGAGATGTATTATGGATAAGGATTTTTTATTTTCAAAGAAGATGTTGGCGCTCATCATCGTTTCCCTGGTGGTTCTCATGGCGGCTGCGGCCTTTGCCCTTCAGCTCAGCAAAGAGAAGATCCGGGTTCAACCGGCTCTTGCACAAAAAGACATTGTCACACCCGATTCCTTTGGAGAAGGTCTCTCCAAAGTGGTTTACAAGGTGAGCAATATGTCTTGCTCCGGGTGCATTTCCACCATCAAGGGCAGCCTTGCCGGATTTCAGGGGATAGAAGAGGTCCTTGTGGATCTGGGGAGTGGCAGGGCGGAAGTCTACTACCATCAGGAGGGTGGCGCCGATGTGGCCAAAATGGCCCAGGCCATCACCGAGAGCGGTTGTTGCGCCGTGAAATAGCGTCACCAAGGGAGGTGAAGCCATGAAAAAATCACAAAGCATTTCAAGTGGAACCATTCAACCTGTGGTTGCGAAGGAACGGTATGTCTAAAAAAGAAAAAGACGGATACGTAAAAAAGGAAACCCTGATGGTGGTGGTTTTTGTGGCCCTTGCGGTGGGTTTTCTGGGCGGGGTTTTCTACAGTGCTTACACGTCTGCGCCCGGGAAAGATGCCCCGCCCTCGGGTCATTCACGGGCTTCAAATGCGCAATCGTCTGGGATTTCGGAGCTGGAGAAAGAAACCGCCCTTCATCCCGACAATGTGGCGGCCTGGGTTCAACTGGGAAACCTCTATTTTGACGCCAACCAGGTTGATAAGGCCATTGCGGCCTACAAACGCTCTCTGGCGCTTGTTCCCGGCAATGCCGACGTGCTTACGGACCTCGGGGTGATGTATCGTCGAAAAGGCCAACACGGGGAAGCCATCAAGGCCTTTGATCGGGCGATCCTGGTAAATCCCCGCCAGGAGGCGGCCTATTTCAACAAAGGGGTGGTGTTTTTACATGACTTAAACGAGCGGGAAAATGCCGTCAAAGCGTGGGAAGAACTCCTCCGGGTGAACCCCATGGCCAAAGTCCGGAGCGGAGAACTGGTTATGGAGTTCGTTGAAAATATCAAAGCGAAGAAGACCCCTTGAATCCCCTTGATCGGGCGGTTCAAGGTAAATATTCGGCTTACAATGTAAATGTTTGGCCAGTGCTTCATATTCGTCTATTTGGGACTACGTAGCATACTAAGGGAGATGGAAAAAAATAATTATCCAAAATAACCAGGAGAAATAGTCAAAAACCATTTTTCTAATGATGGCATACGTTCAACAAATTCGTTATATTTATTGACATCCTTCAGAAAAGCACAAAAGTAGTTTACACTTTTCTGTAGGTGCGGCTTTAGCCGCACATGAGTTTACGCTGTACGGCTGAAGCCGCACCTACATTTTAGAGGTAATTGAAAAACTGTAAGTGTAAACCGATAAATGAAGGATGCCGAATTTTCAAGTGAGAGAGTGTCATAACTTGGGCAGATACAAAGTTGTGCATCGTTTTTTCGAGGAGTTCTTTTTTTACCATAATTGCAACCCTTTTTTTGTCGTGATATATGTTTAGATGAATTTCATATATTACGACAAAATGTGAGAGGTGTCAAACTCAACTACTTGAAAAGACGTAATCTTTTGGTAGATAGCAAAAATAGTAATCATATATTATGACAAAAAATATAGAGCGATATATATCATCAAAAAAAATCTAATGTAGTTAATTGAGGTGAAAGGAAAATAAGTTTGTAAAGCTGTTTTCCCTTATGCATAAAGGACTTAGCAGTATTTTTTATTTGAGAACAGGTAGTTTTAGACTTGATTGATTATGCTGAAGTGGATCGGTGTAGTGGGAATAAAAACGATTGTTTTGGATGATTATTTTTTTCCATCTCCCTAAGGTTTATACGAGTTAAAGAGTGACCTGAAATGGGCAACCATTCGATTTTCATATGAAGTATTGAGGTGTTGGCTTACCTCATAAAAGGCGTGAAAATCAATACATTGCAGCCTAAATTTAGCCTGTGGATTCTTCACGCTGTATCTTGTATGCGTTGAGCTATTCACGCACAATATATGGTAGTATTGATTCCTTGGTTTCTTATGTCGAATATCCAGAGGGGGTCAGGCTTTCCTTATTGTGGTTGTTAGGGGAGGCGGGGGACCGGAGGCGGGAGGACGGATAAGGGAATTCGTGGCAAAGATAAAGAAACAACTGAGAGGTTGAGATGAAAATACAGAAAATCCTCCGCATCCCTCAGTACTCGAACATCCATGCACTGATGTCCCTGTAAGCGATCGGCAAAGATGGTTCCTGGAGCAACTTATAGTGAATAAACAGATCAGAGCATCCGAACT
>JAFCZI010000177.1 GCA_019314425.1 Deltaproteobacteria bacterium
ATTCGGCCAGCACCCCATCTTCGCCTATTTTGGCCTGCTCACATAGCATTAGTATGCTACGCAGTCCCAAATAGACGAATATGAAGCACTGGCCAAACATTTACATTGTAAGCCAAATATTTACTTTCATTCAAACGAAAACCGGTTCATCTCACCCGATTCCATGTCCACATGCACCATGGCGTTCCTGAAAGGTCTTCCCCGGTTGAGGAGAATTTTGATCACCTCCATGGCCTGAAGCGTCGCAACAAGCGATGGTGTAACCGCCGGCACCCCTAAGAGCGCCTCGGGGCTCTTCTCCCTGTTTCTTTCCACATTTTCTGTGCCATAGAGCAGAGAAAATCCTTTGTCTTCCGGGAAAATGGTCATCAACTGTCCTTCAAAGCCCGCCACAGCCCCGTGGACCAGCGGAATTTTCAGTGATCGGGCCACCGCCTGAATGCTGAAACGATCCGGCACATTGTCCAGGGCATCCACAATCACATTCGACCCGGCCAGGAGCGCTTCGGCATTCGTGCCATCCATTCGATCCTGATGCACTTGGACGTCAACACCGGGATTGACATTTCCAAGCACCCGGGCCGCCACTTCACACTTGGGTTGCCCCAGGTCCGGCACGCTGGACAGGGCCTGTCGATTCAGGTTGGTTTCGTCAAAACGATCAGGGTCCACCACCACCAGATAACCGATTCCCATCCTTGCCAGCAGCAGCAGAACCGGACCCCCAAGCCCCCCCGAACCCACCACGGCAACACGTGATTTCACCAGTTGATGCTGTTCTTCTATTGAAACGGTTTCCCGATTCCGAATATATCGAAAGGGACAGATGCCCGAGTTCAGCGCCGCTTCATATACCGTCCGAACATCGCAGTCGAAACGGACGGCTACTTCAGCAGCCGACGCATCTCCAGGACCCGCACCTCGCGCCCGGCGGTATCATGAACGATTTTTGACCGTTTAAGTATCCATTCATCCATGGGCTGTTTTCCTCATTTACGCGACCTCTGCCCCCGATTAGTCCCTTATCACCTGGTTTTCTGTCACAAAAAACAAGAAGTTCATTGGCTGAAAAACCGAAAACTTAAAACCTAAAACTTAAAACTGCGGTTTACCGCCTTAGACCGGTGAAACCGTTGATTGTTGTCTTTCGTATCCAATTCTCCTATCGCTCGGTAGTGGTTTTTCAGGATCGTAGGCATACACGTAGTATGTTGTGATTCTGAAAAATCGCTGCAACGCAGTAGATGGGACTTTTTACGACGCCATTGATTTTAATCCACAACGTGGCGCGGGTCAAAGGAATTTTTCCACAGTCTGCCCGTAAACCATTTGACAGAAAGGCGTTCACATGGTCCAATACCCGAATTATTGTTGATGGCGTCGTAAAAAGTCCCATCTGCTGCGTTGCAGCGATTTTCCAGACTCTCAACATACCCATTCACAATCCCTTTCGTGGAGGCAGAACATGAAGCGTTTCAAATACGGATGGATCCTACTTCTGGGCTTTTTTGTCTCAGCCACACCCATTGCCGGAATAGCGGCTGAAAAGAGCGACGATGCCTGCATCAAATGCCACAGCCAGGTTTCCCCCGGTCGGGTGGCGGACTGGCGGGTCAGCAAACACAGCAAAGAAGACGTGGGATGTGCCACCTGCCACGGTGAAGAACATACGACCGCCGAGGACTGCAAACTGGCCGTCATGCCCGATGAGAAGGTGTGCGCCGAGTGTCACGAAGATCAATTCAACCAATTTGTCAAGGGAAAGCACAACCTGGGCTGGGCGTCCATGATGGCAATGCCCGTCACCCATCTGGAGCCGGATGAGCTGATTGAGGGCGGCAAAGGGTGCGGCGGGTGCCACAACATGGGGGTCAAAACCGAAGCTCAGAAGAAAGCACAGATGAAACTGGGGTACCGCTACCAGAACAATTCCTGTGACGAGTGCCACACGCGCCATGCCTTCTCAAAGAAAGAAGCGTTGAATCCCCGGGCCTGTCAGCAGTGCCACATGGGATTTGATCACCCGCAGTGGGAGATGTGGAGCAGTTCAAAACACGGCACCCGAACTTTGGTCAAGGAGGTGGGCGACCTGCCCAAAGAGGCCAGTGCTCCCAAATGCCAGACCTGTCATATGTCCGACGGCACGCACAACAACCACACGGCCTGGGGTTTTCTGGGGGTTCGGCTACCCCTTCCGGAAGCCCCCCAGTGGAAGCAGGACCGCGTTACGATTCTCAAGGCGCTGAGCGTACTCAATCCGGAGACCGGAAAGCCCACGGCTTTGCTGGAAACGGTCAAAAAACTGGATATGGTCCGGCTCACCCAGGAATCGTGGCAGGTTCAGCGGGATAAAATGGTCAAAATCTGCGCGCAGTGCCATTCGAAGACCTATGCGCTGAAACAGCTGGAAATGGGCGATGAAATGCTGCGTAAATCCGATCGCCTCATGGCACAGGCCATTGAGATTGTGGCGGGGCTTTACAAAGACGGCATTATCCGGAAACCGGAAAGCTATCCCTTCAACTATCCCAACCTGCTCTTTTTCATGCGGACGGGGGGCGGCGATCTGAACAAGCTTTCCCACATTGACCAGATTCTTCTGAAGATGTACCTCAAGCACCGCATGCGCACCTTTCAGGGATCCTTTCACATCAACCCGGATTACGCCTACTGGTACGGCTGGGCAGCCATGGTGGAGGACCTGGGTAAGATTCAGGAAACCGCCAAACTCATGAGGGACGCACACGTTAAAGGCAAATAAAGGAGCCAGTTTCAAAACGCCCCCTTTTGCCCGATCTCTGCGTCAAGCTCACCCCGTTCTTGATGAAATGGGTTAATCCTCGAAATATCCAATATATTCCTGCGGTTAAAATTTTCGCCTTCCTTGACCTCGAACAAAATTGAACATTTTGAAATTGGCTCAAAGGATAATAGCGAAACATCCGGAAAGCGGATAACCCCGATTTCCACCGCCGTTGCTTTTGATGGCCTCGTAAAAAGTTCCATATACAAGGCGTAGTGGTTTTTCAGGATCGTAGGCATGCATGTCGTATGTTGAGATTCTGGAAAATCACTGCAACGCAGTAGATGGGACTTTTTACGGCGCTATCAATATTGTTCATGGCAGAGATAATCAATCCAAACAGGCGGTGAACCGTTAAGGAAATTCACATGATAAAAATTCTCTTAATCATGGCGGGGGGTGGACTGGGGGCACTCTGCCGCTACGGTCTGGGTCTGGCGGGGGGCAGGTTCATCGGCGTGGGATTTCCGTGGGGGACCTTTGCTGCAAACATGATCGGCTGTTTCCTGATCGGCATCGCCTTCGGGCTAGCGGGTCGGACACAATGGTTCACACCGGAGGCTCGGCTGTTTTTCATAACGGGATTTCTGGGGGCCTTGACCACTTTCTCCACCTATGCCCTGGAGTCGGTCAATTACCTGCGAAACGGCAGCCATATCGCCTTGACCAATTTCCTGGTCAACAACATCGGGGGGGCCCTGTTGGTGGTAGCAGGTTTGTGGCTGGTGAAAGCCACGCTTGAAGGGAGGTAGACTTGGCACAATCATACGTTGTGATAGATATTTACACCAGTGAAGGGTCGCGGTGTGGTGGGAAGCCCTTGTCCGAGGCCGTTCTGGAGTATATCCGAAAACTGAAAACACCCGCGCGTCTGGTTGTTTTCAAAGGGACCGAGGGATGCTACGAAAACGGAGAAGTGTCGACACAGAAGATCATAGACCTGTCCACCAATCAGCCCGTCAAAATCGAAATTGTTCTGCCCTCAGTTGAAGCGGATGCGGTAATCGGGAATCTTCAGGAAATGGTCTCTGACGGTATTCTGGGAACCCGCCCTCTGATGGTGTCCTCCCATCGAACACAAAAGCGGTTGTTCCCACCCCAAACCCGGGTGAGAGATGTCATGACGCCCAAACCGGTATCGGTGCAAACGAAAGAACCGGCTGACCAGGTGATGAAAACCCTGCTTTCCGCCAATTTCACCGGCGTACCGGTGGTGGACCCTGAAAACCGGCCCGTGGGGGTTGTTTCCCAGAGTGATCTCATCTATCGTGCCGGGATGCCCGTACGACTGGCACTCATGGCCCAATCGGACCGGGAAAGATTGAAAACCGTGGTCGAAGGTTTGCGCAAAAAGACCGCTCAGGATATCATGACCCGGCCCGCCATCACCGTTCAGGAGGCCGATCCGCTGACCCATGCCGTTGACACCATGCTGAAAAAGGAGGTGAAACGGTTACCCGTGGTGGATGGCGCGGGCCTCTTGACGGGCATTGTTTCCAGACTGGACATCTTTCAGACCATTACACGGGAGGCACCCGATTGGGAACGAATGCAGCATCACCATGTTCATATTGAAAATGCCCAATATGTCTCCGAAATCATGCGTCGGGACACGCAAACCGTGGCGCCTGATACGCCGGTACACGAAGTGCTCTCCATGATCGACAACAACAACATTCAGCGGGTCGCAGTGGTAGACCCAAACGGCCGCTTGATGGGTCTCATCTCCGATCGAAACCTCCTGTCGGCCTTTTCGGACCGGGCGCCAGGCGTCTGGGAGGTATTGTCACGACTGGTGCCGTTTTCCGCCAAACCCGGGCATACCGGCAAAATCCGCGAAAAACTGGGGGATCAACCGGCACAATCCGTTATGAAAACCGATCTGGTTACCATCGGTGAAAACGCCGGCATCGATGACGCCATTTCTTTAATGACCGAGCACAGCATCAAAAGGCTGCCGGTGGTCGATGATCAAGGGCTTTTTAAGGGAATGATCAGCCGGGAAGCCCTTCTTAAAAAGGGGTTTTCCGCCATGAAAAGTCTGATGCGCACCGGCTGAAGCGGTCATCAACATTAATGAAGGGTTTCCATGACACACCTATGGTTGAAAATAATCGGGAATATTGCGCTCTGGCTGATACTATGCGGGATGACCGCCTGGGGCGCTCTGGCGATCTTTTTCTCATATCTGCCGAATTCGGTCAGACCCGTGCTGTCCATTCTCTTTGCCCTGATTCAACTGGCGGTTCTGCTTTTCCTGCGGCCCAAAGGTCTGTCATACGCGATTTTTTTCACCCTGTTCGCCATAGTTCTTTCGGGATACTTTTTCATGCAACCTTCCAACAACCGGGACTGGCAGGCGGATGTGGCGGTCCTCCCCTATGCCGAAATTGACGGCGACCGGGTAACGGTCCACAATATCCGCAATTGCGACTACCGCAGCGAAACCGATTATACCCCCCGGTATTATGATCAAACCTTTGATGTCTCAAAACTGGATACCATCGACCTCTACCTGGTAAACTGGGGAATCAAATATATCTCCCATACCATGATTAGTTTCGGATTTGGAGACCATCAGTATCTGTGCATCTCCATTGAAACGCGGAAAGAAAAAGGGGAAGACTACTCCACCATCAAAGGGTTTTTCCGCCAGTATGAATTGTTTTATGTGGTGGCGGATGAACGGGATCTG
>JAFCZI010000178.1 GCA_019314425.1 Deltaproteobacteria bacterium
GCTCAGGATTCTGAAAACCTTTGACTGCATCGAAGTGACCCCCGAGGCCCTCGAACGGGACTGGAAATGGCTGTCGGTCCAATACGGGTTCGGAAACCAGAAGATTTCGCTTGCTGAGATACTGAAAACCCGAAGCGCGGGACAGCGCTATATCGGCACCGATGACGGATGGGTCGATTGCGCTTCGGAAGCATTTCAGCACCTGGAAGAGCTGGCGGAAGACAGGGCCAGGTTTTCTCGACTGGATCTTTTCCGCTTGCAGGCACAGCACCGCGAATCCTTTCAAATTACGGGAAAGGACGAACCGGTCAGCCTGCTCAAAAAAATGCTCGCCCTCAAGCCCGCCGCCCCCTTGCCTGAAATGGCGGCGTTGGGCTCGACACTGCGCCACTACCAGGAACTGGGCGTGGAATGGATCCATTTTTTGTATCAAAACGGGTTTGGCGGTCTGCTCTGTGACGATATGGGCCTTGGGAAAACCCACGAGGTCATGGCTTTCATGGTGGGGTTGCTGGAACAGGACAAGCGGTGTAAACCCTTTCTGGTGGTATGCCCCACAACGGTTTTAAGCCATTGGAACAACATCGTCCGCCGATACGCCCCGATTCTCAAACCGGTCATTTACCATGGCATACAAAGGGATCTGACCCGAGCCCTCGACGATCACCAGCTCCTTTTGACCTCCTACGGTATCCTCCGACAAGATATGGCGGCGCTGGAAACACTCGATTTTTCCGTGGCGGTCTTTGACGAAGTACAGAACCTGAAAAACCCGCAAACCAAGCGTTACCAATCCGCCAAAAAGATCAACGCCCGTATGAAACTGGGACTCACCGGCACACCCATCGAAAACCGCCTGGGCGAACTGAAAGCCCTCTTGGACCTGACGCTCCCCGGATACCTAGGAAAGGATGCGGATTTTGAAAACCGCTATGTAAAACCCGTTGAAAACCATGCGGATGAAGAGAGAAGAGTGCAACTTTCCAGCCTTATTGCACCCTTTACCCTGCGCCGCAAAAAAGAAAGCGTACTGGATGACCTTCCTGAAAAAATCGAAGACATCCGGACCTGCACACTTTCGGAAGATCAGGTGAAGCTATACCGTGACGCGGTTTCCGCCAAGGGAAACAACCTGCTGGAAAACCTGAAACAGGAAGAAAAAAACATCCCCTATATCCATGTTTTTGCCCTCCTCAACCTGCTGAAACAAATCTGCAACCATCCGGCCCTGGTAAAAGGCAAAGTCGACGATTATCAAGACCTTCAATCCGGAAAATGGGATTTATTCAAGGAACTCCTCGAAGAAAGCCTCCAAAGCAATCAGAAGGTGGTGATTTACAGCCAGTTTTTGGGTATGATCGACATCATTGAAAAATATCTCACCTCAAATGCCGTTGATTTTGTATCCCTTACCGGGAAAACCACCCATCGTGAAAAAGTCATTCGACGGTTCAACGAGGATCCCGCCTGCCGCGTATTTGTGGGAAGTTTGAAAGCCGGCGGGGTGGGTATCGACCTGGTGGCCGGTTCGGTAGTCATCCACTACGATCGCTGGTGGAACGCTGCAAAGGAGGATCAGGCAACGGATCGCGTGCACCGCATCGGTCAGAAAAGGGGTGTGCAGGTCTTCAAACTGGTGACGGAAGGGACCCTGGAAGAAAAAATCGCCGCCATTATTTCAAAAAAGCGAAACCTGATGGACAGCGTGATCGAAGAAAGTGATCCGGGAATCATGAACAGTTTCACCCGGGAAGAACTCATTGATTTTCTGGCAGGCCCAACCTTGATGGCGTCATAAAAAGTCCCATCTACTGCGTTTCAGTGATTTTTCAGAATCTCAATATAGCCATCTGTAGATAGATTTGTGACTTTTTACGAGGCATCAATGTTCCGTCATTAGACTTCAGGTCTTGGCAACATTCCAGCCCTTTCGGCGATTTCGGGAACCCGGTGTTCCCACTCTATGGCCATCAGGTGAACCCCGGCTACCCCCTCCATCTCCTTTAGCTCTTCAATTTGCTCCAGAGCGTAACGGATTCCCTCCTCTGCCCCTTTGCCCTTACCGGCATCCTTAATCCGCTGGATCAGTGGGTCCGGCACATCCATACCCGGCACGTTATTGGCCATATACCGGGCCATACCCACACTCTTCATGGGGGTGATGCCTGCCAGGATATAACACTGCTCATGAAGTCCCATATCGACGACCTGTTTCATGAAATTCCGGAACTTTTCCATGTTGTAGATAGACTGCGTCTGAACAAAATCCGCCCCGGCCAGTACTTTCTTTTTGAGACGACGGGGCCTGAATTCAAGAGGTTCGGCAAAGGGATTGGAAGCCGCCCCGATGAAAATTTTGGGAGGCACCTGAATTTCTTTACCACTGAGGAATTTGCCTTCATCTCTCATGGTCTTTACCGTGTGAATGAGTTGCATGGAATCCAGATCGAACACATTTTTGGCCTCGGGGTGGTCGCCAAATCGCTGATGATCCCCAGAAAGACAAAGCATGTTTTTGATTCCATGAGCGTATACGCCCAGGACATCGCTCTGCATGGCGAGGCGGTTTCTGTCCCGGCACACCATCTGAAAATTAGGTTCAAGACCTTCCTGCAGCAGGATCAAGGACGCTGCCCAGCTGGACATGCGGACCACAGCCGTCTGGTTATCCGTCACATTCACCGCATCCACACAGTTCTTCAGATGTCCCGCCTTTTCTCTGAGGTGCGCCACGTCGGCGCCGGGAGGCGGACCACATTCTCCAGTGAACGCAAAATGCCCGGCTTTCAGAACCCTTTCGAGTCTGCTTCCTGATTTTAATGCTGTCATAATGCCAGGTCCTCCCTTTTCTGTTTTCTCGGCCCCCCGGCCCTTGAAGTTGCCCAGCTCTTGGGAGGGATAAAAGCATCTATGAGCTGATCTCTGCCCTGGGCCTTCAACCTTTCATGAATCATATACCAGGCACAGGGAATTTCGGGATCAATCTCGCAGTTTCCATTATTTGTTCCCCCGCAGGGGCCATTCATCAGGGATTTGGAACATCGGGTAATAGGGCATATCCCTCCGGTCAAGTGGAGGATGCAATCGCCACACATGAGGCATCTTTCGCTGAACTCCCCGGGAGCATCCACCACGCCCACAAATGTGGTGTTGAGACCCGGAAGCACGGTTTTCAAAGGAAACTTCTCTCCCAGGAACTGCACCCCCGCCCCACAGGCGATGGACAGGATGGCATCCGCTTCCTCTATGATTTCTACCGATTTTTCAAAGAATTCATGCTCGCACTGTCGTTCAATGCCTCCCTCGGTGATCTGTATCCCTGCCTGTTCCTGTTTTGCCTTTATCCGCAACAGCGTTCCGAGGATTTCAGCCTCCTTGTTTCCCCCTTCATGACACACCGCCACGCAGGTATTACATCCGAAAACAAGTACTTTTTCATAGCCTTTGATAATATCCCATATTTCCTCAAGGGATTTTTGCTTACCCACAATCATATCCGATTACTCCTTCGCTTCGCTTTCCCGGTCTGCCCACCACAGGGGTGATGGTCCTAATTGTCTTATTCTCTCCGTAAATTCAGTGCAGATTTCCTTCCATTTTGGCCCCATGGAAGCGGAAAGGTTATACATCTCCAGCCGATCAGGATCGATATTTACAAGGGGCAGGAGTGTCTTGATATATTCAACACGCTTTTTCGCATGGGTATTTCCTTCCAGGAAATGACATTGCCCGGGCAGTCAGCCCACCACAAAAACGCCATCTCCGCCTTTTTCGAAGGCCCTGAGCACATAATTGTGATCCAGTTTTCCCGTGCAGGGAAGTCGTATCACTTTTACGTTCGTGGGATAGGATAACCGCATGACTCCCGCCAGATCGGCAGCTGCAAATGCGCAGTAATGGCAGGCAAAGGCCAGCACGCTGGGTTCCCATTCGGGAGGCGGCGCCTCCCGCAAGGCTTCCACAGCATCACCAGGATTGCCATCGATGATTTCCGCCTGTTTATTCATACCTCAATCGCTCCCTGTATTTCCATTTGAATGGATTAAGACCCCTGAATGGATCAAGACGCCATGGCCACGTCAATCATTCCGAGAATCTGGTCATCCCTGAAATTATTCACCTGAAACGCCTTGGCGGGACAAACCCCCGCGCAGATGCCGCATCCCATGCATTTTACTTCGTTGTGGCTCACTCGACCCGCTTCATCAATGAATGGCGACCCGAATGGACAAAGTCGAAGACAGGTAAGACACGACATGCAGAGGTCCCTGTCATGCTTTGCGATAATACCGGATACCCCCAGGCTCTCTTTGGAAAGCAATACCCCTGCCCTTCCAGCCGCGGCCAGGGCCTGGCTTACGCATTCATCCAGATTTTTCGGCGCATGGGCCAGGCCACACAGAAATATCCCCTCAGAAGGGAAATCAACCGGCCGCAATTTCACATGGGCCTCCAGAAAATACCGATCCGGATTGAGCGTGAGTTTGTATTTTTCGGAAATATCCTCAGCGCTCCTGCCGGGCCTCAATCCCGTCGAAAGAACTACGAAATCAGGGTTCAACTCTATTTCCCCATGAAGCATGGGATCAAAAACATGCACCTTGAGCTGACCGTCCACGTTGCTGACGTTTGGTTTTTCATTGACATCGTAACGGACAAACACCACCCCCAGATTTCTCGCCTTTTCGTAGTAGTTTTCCCTGAGACCATAGGTTCTGATATCTCTGTAGAGGATAAACACGTGGGAATCGGGAAATTTTTCCCGGATCGCAATGGCATTTTTGATGGCATCCTGACAACATATCCTGGAGCAGTAATTTTCCGGCTCTTCCCTGGATCCGACGCATTGAATCATGACGTAGACCCTGCCGGGCTTTTCCTGATCGTGGTAAATTCTTTTTTCCAGTTCCCTCTCGGTAATGACCCGGTCTTCCTCACCGTACAGATATTGGGTGGGCGTATATTCTTCTCCTCCCGTGGCCACGATGATGGCGCCGTGATCAAAGGACGTTCCATCAACCAGGGTGGTGTTAAAATTACCCACAAACCCTTCCGTATCGGTCACCTCCGTCGCCAGGTGGACCGTAATCCTCGATTCCAACATTGTCTGAGCTATCAAATTTTTTACATAGGACTGGACATCGCTGTTATCTATGGTTCTGAAGACGTTTGCGGCAAGGCCGCCGAGTTGCTCATTTTGCTCCACGAGATGAACCGCAAACCCCTGGCGTGCCAGGGACCCGGCCGCAACCATCCCGGCCACACCACCGCCGATAACCATGGCGGTCTGGGTGACTGAAACGGAGTCTGTTATTACGGGGGTCAGCTTTCGGGCCTTGGCAATGCTCATCCCGACTATTTTTTTTGCCTTTTCCGTGGCTTTTTCATTTTCTCCCATATGGCACCAGGAACATTGTTCCCGTATGTCAGCCAGATCAAACAGATACCGGTTGAGTCCCGCGTCCCGGATGGTGTCTTGAAACAGGGGCTCA
>JAFCZI010000179.1 GCA_019314425.1 Deltaproteobacteria bacterium
AAACCACTACGCCTTGTATCTGGAACCTTTTACAACGCCATCTACAGATAGTGTCTGAACGAAAACTAGGACTTTTCGTCAAGGCGCTATTTAACTAGTAAAACAGGGCATTGCGCCATAATGCTCACCTTGTGGCTGATGGTTCCCCATCCCGGACCATGGTTATCAAGATCAACCTTGTGGGATTTCATGATAATCAAATCCACCTGATGTTGTTCCGCATAACGGACAATTTCCCGGGTTCTGTTGCCATATACCACCTGCGTTTCAACGACCGTTTCTGGGGTGTCGAGGCGGTCAACAATGGCATTCAGATCTTTAAACGAACGCTTTTCAAGACCACTGTAAAAGTCCTCAAACTCTTCAAAAGTCGTATTTTGGATGACCTCGATTACGTGCAACAGCGAAATTTTACCGTTGCCCATGGAACAGAGTTTGACGGCAATTTCCAGAGCATGTTGATCATTATCGAGAAAATCCGTGGGAACCAAAATGTTTTTAAACATTGCATGTGCCTCTGATGCGGCGAAGCCGCAGGTTTAGGGTTTAAGGTTCAGGCGTTACACCGCAAAGTCAACCTTGATTTTGAACATCTCTTCGGCTGGAAGATTTAAAATCTCCGTCACGCCGGTTTTCTGCCGAATGGTTTCAAGTGCATCTTCGATAACAGCCATTTTCTCAGCAATAAAGGTAAACCAGACGTTATAGGAATGGGCTCTCAGATAGTTATGGGTTACGCCCGGATATGCGTTGACCGTTTCAACAAAATGGTCAATTTTTTCATCCGGCACGCGTGCGGCACAGAGGGTACTGATAAAATTCAATTTCGAAGTCTGGAAATTGCCCCCGATTCGTCTGATAACCCCTTTTTCTTTAAGGCGTTTTACGGCGTCAATAACCGCACTCTCTGTCATGTGGAGCCGGTTGCCCAGGTCGCGAAAAGGCCGGGACGAAATGGGAAAATCGGATTGAATTTCGTTTAGGATTTTTCTGTAGGTCATGTCCATTATAATGCCTTAAAACACGGTCGGACACTCATCTGTTTCTATTATGCGCCCGGTTCGTATACACAAAGGGGTTCCTCTGCCAGATAATCGCCGGTGGCTTCATAGGCGCGAGCCCTACAGCCGCCGCAAAACCGGATGTAGCCGCATCGACCGCATTTTCCCTTATACGCTGAAAAATCCCTTAATTCATTGAAAATTTTGGAGTTTTCCCAGACCGATTGAAATGAAGACGTTTTGAGGTCTCCGCAATCCAGTTCCAGATAACCGCATGGTTGCACAATACCGGTGTTGGAGATAAAGCAAAAAGAGGTTCCGCCCAGACACCCTCGTGTCACACCATCCAGGCCATAGGTTTCAAAGCTGACCTTTTCACCCCTTTTACGCGCTTCCTGGCGCAGTATGCGGTAGTAATGGGGTGCGCAGGTCGCTTTCAGGTGAAGGGGGACCTGATCCCGCATGCGGTAAAACCAGTGTAACAGCTTTTCATATTCAAGGGCATCGATTTCCTGGTTGATCATTTCTTTAGCCCGGCCTGTGGGGACCAGCAGGAATATGTGATGGGCGGCAGCCCCGAGCTCAACGGACAGGTTCAGAATTTTTTCAAGGTCTTTCACGTTATGGCGGGAAACGGTGGTGTTGATCTGGAATTCAAAATCGTTCCGCTTCAGCAGCCCGATCCCTTCCATCGCCCTTTCATAGGCGCCGGGCACCTGTCTGAAGGCGTCGTGTTGTTCTGCGGTTGCGCCGTCGATGGAGATGCTGAGCCGTTGGATGCCGGATGTTTTCATCCGGGCGATGATGTCGGGTGTCAACAGGGTGCCGTTGGTGGCCATGACCATACGAAGACCCATGCGGGTGCCTGCCTGGGCCAGATCAAATATGTCTTCCCTCAAAATGGGTTCGCCGCCGGTGAGGATTACGATGGGATCCCCCACTTTTTTGATTTGCGCCAGTATTTCAAGGCATTTTTCCGTATCCAGTTCTCCGGGGTACGGCCCGCGATCAGCGCCGGCGCGGCAGTGGACGCAGTTGAGATTGCATTGTCGGGTTAACTCCCAGGCCACGAGACGAAGTAGGGGCAGGTCTTGTGCCTGCCCTTTACGGATGACGGAGTGGGGATGCGTGAGTTCAGTTTTCATTTTTCAATTTCCGGGCGGCTTCTTTTGCAAAATAGGTGAGAATCAGATCGGCCCCCGCTCGCTTGATGGCGATGAGCATTTCCATCATGACCCGCTCACCGTCCAGCCAGCCTTTTGAGGTCGCAGCTTTCACCATGGCATATTCGCCGCTCACATTGTAAGCCGCCAATGGAAGCAAGGTGATTTCCCGAACCCGTGTGATGATATCCAGATAGGGCATGGCGGGTTTGACCATGATCATATCCGCCCCTTCTTCAATGTCCAATTCCGCTTCTTTAAGAGCTTCCAGGGCATTGGCCGGGTCCATCTGGTAGCCGGTGCGATCACCGAACTGGGGTGCTGAATCCGCCGCATCCCGAAAGGGGCCGTAAAATGCGGACGCGTATTTGACGGCGTAGGAAAGGATGCCCCGGTCTTGGTAACCGGCATTATCCAGGGCGTGTCGAATATGCCCGACGCGACCGTCCATCATGTCCGAAGGGGCTACAAAATCGGCTCCCGCGTCGCAATGGCTGACCGCTTGCTGCGCCAGCAATTCCAGGGTGGCATCGTTATCCACATGGCCGTCTGAAATGACGCCGCAGTGCCCGTGATCCGTGTATTCGCAGAGGCACACATCCGTCATGACCACCATGTCCGGCAAATGGTCTTTGACGGCTTTGACACCCTGTTGCACAATACCGTCTTCGGCCCAGGATCTGCTCCCCGTGGGGTCTTTTTCATCAGGGAGGCCAAAAAGGATCAGGGCGGGAACCCCGAGCTCCCAGAGTTCCTCCGCCTCGTTTATAAGCGTATCGGGCGAAAATTGAAACTGACCGGGCATGGACGAGATGGGGTCATTGACATTTTTCCCATGTTTCACAAACAGTGGCGCAATGAAATCATGGGTGGAAAGGTGGGTCTCTCGAACCATATTTCGAATGGCGCCGGTTCTTCTCAGTCGTCTTGGTCTTATGATCATGGGTTGCGGGGGCTCCATTTTAGTACCTTATCATCTGGTTATCTGTCACAAAAAACAAGAAACCTTTGCGTCTTTGCGTGAGACCATTTGGGTTGCGGGAATAGCCCGCCGATTTCACGATATCTCCTCATCGGTCAGATAGCAGGCCGGTTCGGCGGCCCAGATATCACCGGTCACCGCCTCAGCCCTCACCCGGAAATTCCCGGCGCACACGTCCAGCCACCGACAAGTGGCGCAACGGCCCTTGACATGCTTCTTTTTCTCTTTCAGCTTTGCCATCAAGGGATTGGAAAGATCGGACCAGATTTCACTGAAAGGGCGCTTGAGGACATTGCCGAAACTGTAGTGCCGCCAGAACTGGTCCGCATAAACCTCGCCGTCCCAGCTGACGCACCCGATGCCCAGTCCCGAGCTGTTCCCTTCATTCATCCTGAGCAATTGCAGCACATCTTCCGCCCGGGGGTCCTTTTCTTTCAGCATGCGAAGGTACACAAAAGGGCCATCCGCGTGATTGTCCACGGTGAGCACCTCTTTGGGTTTTCCGCGATCATGAAGGTCTCGGGTGCGGTCCATAATCAGGTTCACTGCGGCCCGGGTCTGGTTGTGCGCCAGGTCTTCTTCCACCATGTTTGACCCGCGTCCCGCATACACCAGGTGGTAAAAACAGATCCGTGGAATCTCCATTTCTTCCACCAGATCGAAGATGCGGGGGATTTCCATGGTATTCATTCGGTTGATGGTAAACCGCAGACCCACCTTGAGCCCCACCGCCTGGCAGTTCCGGATCCCTTCCATGGCGTCTTTAAAGGCGCCCTCTTTACCACGAAAGCGGTCGTTTATTTCTTCCATTCCATCGAGGCTGACCCCCACATAGGAAAGACCCACCTGCTTTAATTCTTTGGCTTTCTGGGGCGTAATGAGGGTACCATTGGTGGAGATAACCGCTCGCATCCCTTTAGATACCGCATATTTGGCCAGATCCACCAGATCGGGCCGCATGAGCGGTTCTCCCCCTGAAAACAGCATCACCGGCGAACCGAATTCCGCTAAGTCGTCAATCAGGCGCAACCCCTCTTCATGGGAGAGTTCCCCCTTGGATTTTTTTTCCACTGCTTTGGCGTAGCAATGAACGCATTTGAGGTTGCAGGCTTTGGTGATGTTCCACACCACCACGGGGCGTTTATCTTCAGAAAACTGAAGGAGATGAGAGGGAAGATCCTTGGAGCGCCTTCCGTATCGAAGGGCATCGGAGGGTTCCACCGTACCGCAATAAAGTTTGGATATACCGATCATTTTATATTAATCCTAATAAATTTAATAATTTTTTGAAATCGTTCACGGAAACATTTTGATTGTACCATCTCTAGCCATACCAGATAACCCGTCATAACCGCAAGTAGGGGTTAACAATTTTTAGCCCCTACAGGATGTGAAATAATGGATTAGTCATTGCCCACCACATGCAGTTTCATCATATTGGTTTTCCCCGGTTTTTTGAGCGGGAACCCCGAAACGATGACAATGTGATCATTTTTCCGAACCAGCCTTTTATTTCGAAGCTGTTTTTCCATGGCCGTGATCATGTCGTCCGAATTGTCCATGAGGGGCAGAAAAAGCGCCTTTACGCCCCAACTAAGGGCAAGGGATCGTTGAACGGCTTCGGTGGGTGTAAGGGCGATAATGGGAACCGACGGTCTGTATTTTGAAATGAGCCGGGCGGTGAAACCGGATTGGGAAAAGGGCGTAATGGCGCTGAGCCCCAGGTTTTCCGCCGCCAGACAGGCGGCCTCTGAAATGGTGTCGGAAAAACTGGATGTCTTACGTGAAAAAGGGGCGGTTGCCGGAAAATTCTTTTCCGTGACCCTGGCGATTCTCACCATCATTTTTACGGCCTTTACCGGGTATTTCCCCACAGATGTCTCCCCACTCAACATGATGGCATCGGTACCATCCACGATGGCGTTGGCAACGTCGGATGCTTCAGCGCGGGTGGGCAGGGGATGCTCCGTCATGGATTCCAGCATTTGCGTGGCGGTAATGACCAGTTTTCGTTTCTGATTCGCCAGTGCGATCATTTTTTTCTGTGCCACCGGCACTTTCTCAGGTGAAAGCTCAACGCCCAGATCTCCCCGCGCCACCATAATACCCGCACTTATATCGAGAATTTCCTCCAGTTTGTCGAGGGCTTCCGGCTTTTCAATTTTGGAGATCACGGGGATGTTCACACCTTTCTTTTCGAGAATGCGTTTCAGGACCTGAACATCCCCGGCGCTGCGAACAAAAGAGGCGGCCACAAAATCGATTCCCATGTCCAGTCCAAAATCCAGGTCTTTTTTATCTTTTTCCGTGACT
>JAFCZI010000180.1 GCA_019314425.1 Deltaproteobacteria bacterium
ATCCGCCTCTGTTTTCAGGACATCCGGCGACAGATCCGTCTCCACATGGATCGCGGGTTTAATGGTGTGCCGGATCAACGGCAGTGTCTGCCCTATGAAATCATTCAGAGATATGGCTTTGGGATTGTATTTTCCTCCCCGGGCATAGGCCAATAACTGGTTGGTCAGGTGGGCCATCCGATGGGCGGATTGCTTCATTGCCTTGAGATAATCCATTATCTTTTCATTGTCTGAGAACTCCATCTCAAGCAGATCCGCACGGCCCGTGATGGCGGTTAAGGCATTGTTGAACTGGTGTGCAATGCCGCTGGCCAAGGTGGCGATAGCCGCCACTTTTTTGGCTTGCTGCAGTTGGGCCTGGAGCCTTTTTGTCTCCTCCTCGGCCTGCCGCATTTTGGCTTTCCATTCTCTTTCATAAATGGCCTTGCGGATGATCCGGGGAATGATTTCAAAGAAATCGACCGTTTTGGCCACATAGTCAAAAGCGCCAAGTTTCATTGCCTTTACAGCAAGGCGTTCATCGCCATGGCCGGTAACCATAATCACTGGGATATCTATTTTGCGCTTTTTCAATTCTTCCAGAAGGTCAATGCCCGTTGTGCCGGCGAGGACATAATCAGAGATGATTATGTCCCTGACTGTCTCTTCCAGTTTCTTGAGACAGCGTCCAGCCTTTTCACACTGGTCCACCACGGCATCGGGGAACTCCTTTTTGATGGCATGTTCCATGAGTTCGAAGTGGTCTTTTTCGTCCTCGATGATCATTATTTTCAGCATATCCGGGGCGATCCTCCCTGAAAATTACGTTTGACTTTTTTAAGCCGCTTGCCTATTTTAAACTTTAACTTTGGATGGATAACTCACAACGGGACTAAGAATTTTATCATATTGGTTGATAAATGAACAACTATAAAATACACGTGTGAAAATTCGTGCGCATCCCGTTGAATGAAGACAACCCTGAGCCTGTGAACGGCTATAAAAACGAGAAAGGAGACAGAAGAAAAAGATGCAAGGAAAACCCATAGATGTTTTATTGGTGGAGGACAACCCGGATCATGCGGAATTGACCATGAAGGCGCTCAAGCAAAACAATGTCTTAAACGAGGTTCATTGGGCAAAAGACGGCCGGGAGGCCCTCGATTTTATGTATCATCTCGGCAAATACGCCGACGAGAAAACATCCCCCCGTCCCGGCCTGATCCTTCTGGATATCAGGCTTCCCAAAGTGGACGGCCTTGAGGTGCTCAAACAGCTTAAGGATGACCCTCAGTTTAAATCGATCCCCATTATCATGCTGACCACATCCGACAGGGATGAAGAGATCGCAAAAAGTTATGCGGGCGGCGCCAACAGCTATGTGGTCAAACCCATGGACTTTGAAGATTTCATGAAAAAGGTCAAGGAGTTAAATCTTTACTGGACCCTTACCAACAACCTGCCTGGAGAGTGGTAAGGGATGCCCGATTTGCAAAGGATGGGATTTTTTTTATGAAAAGAATCGCCGCAACCATATTACTGGCAGTTCTGCTCTTTGGGCTGATCGGTTTTATCGCCTACAAGAGCTACCTTCGGGTGGAAGCCGATATGGAAAACCGGTTCAACGCGAGCCAGTGGGTCCTGGCAAAACATATCGGTTACGGCATAGCGCAGGCAATAGACGAGACAAAGGTGGAAATGATGATCATCGCCATGCTTCCATCCATACAAAAAGGCGATGATGGATGCTCGGTCGAGATGGAAGAGGTCTATAATAACCTGAGAGGGAGAATAGCGTTTTTGTACCGCCTGAACAGGGAGGGTGAAGTGACCCACTGTTTTCCGGAAAATGCTGCTGAACAGATAAAAGATAAAGATTCCGGTTGCAATGTTTGCATCACCGCGCCGATTCCGGGCAATGGGAGGTCTGCCGGAGTCATTGGGGCCCGCATCGAGCTTTCGCATCTGATTTATAAAGAAACCGAATCGGGGATGATGCAGACCGGAAAGACCGGCTATGTTTGGATAATTGATGATCAGGGTCGGTTTATCATCCATCCCGAAGATGAATTTGTGGGGCGGGACGCCTTTATTGTCAGAAAGGAGAGAGCGCCTGATATTTCTTTTGAAGCCGTAAACAGGATTATGCGGGAAAAGATGATGAGAGGAAAAAACGGGACGGACGTCTATGTTTCCGGCTGGCATCGGGAACAGCGGGGAAAAATAAAAAAGCTCATTGCCTATGCCCCTTTCCGTATAAAAGACAAGCAATATTCGGTGGCCCTGGTCACGCCCGCTTCGGGGGTGATCTCTTTAATCCAAAAAAATTTCCGGCATACCCTCCTTTTAGTGGGCGGCATTATCCTGGCAGGGCTTTTTGCGCTTCTAATGGTCTTGAACCTTGATCGGCGGCGTATGAAACACCTGGAACGGGGAAAAGTGCTGGCAAAAGAAATCGAGGAATCGAGGGACTATCTTCAGAATCTCCTGGAGAGCGCCGATGATCTTATTTACACCGTTGATATAACCGGTAATTTTACCTATCTCAATTCGAGGATCGAGGATTACGGATACCGCGCCGGCGAGCTTATGGGAAAACCTTTCCTGACCATCCTGACCAAAAAGCACCATGGCGAAAGGTTTAAAAAGACTATCCGGGAAAAGGTTCGGCGGGCTTACGAAGTGGAGCTGAAAACAAGGGATGGTGTAATCAGGGTCTGTCGTGTCAGCACCTCTCCCCTGATGGATCAAGCGGGCGTAGTCACCGGCCTTCTTGCCACGGTCAGGGACATTACCGAGCGTGAACAGGTAAAGGCGGAGATCATACGCCTCAAAGAATACAACGAAAAGATCGTGGCTGGCATACCCTCTTCCCTGCTGGTTCTGGACAGAGACCTGAACATCAAATCGGCCAACCGGGCTTACAGGGAGACAAGGGGAATCGGGGATGAAGATGTGGTGGGGGAAAATATCAAAGAGGTATTCCTCGGCGATCTCCTGAAAGAAGGGGGTCTCCTTGAGATACTTGAAGATGTGATGGCGACCCGGGAGACGCGCCGTCTCTATGAGGTAAAGCACGCCTCCCCGGATCACCCGGAGAAAATCCTGAACATTACGGTAAGTGGTCTCCATCGTACATCAGAAGAAGCGACCCTCATTCTCGTCATTGAAGATATCACGGAGAGGGCGGAGCTGCGGGAAGGGATCCGGGAAAAGAACAAGGAGCTTGAGAACTTCGTTTACATTGTATCCCACGATTTGAAATCGCCTATCGTCTCCATGCAGGGATTTTCATCCATGCTGCTGAATGAATATGGCGAAAAACTGGGAGATGAGGGCACAAGATACATCGAGCGGATCAGGGCCAATGCCTCCCGCATGGGAGTCCTGATATCCGATCTTCTGGCGCTATCCCGGGTCGGCCGGGTTGTCGGCGCGTTTAAGGATGTTTCATCCCTTGGCATCGTAAACAGGGTCTGCGGAAGTCTTGAATCGCGCATGGCGGAACGCGGGATAGCGGTCTCCATAAGCGATGACCTTCCTCTTGTACACTGTGATAGCGCCCGGATTTACCAGGTCTTTGAAAATCTGCTTACAAACGCCGTCAAATTTACCGGGGTTGCTGAAAAACCCGTCATCGAGATCAGACATGAGGATAAAGGGGACTTTCATCAATTCTGCGTAAAGGACAACGGCATCGGCGTTGATAAAGAATACCACCGGAAGATATTCGAGATATTCCAGAGACTCAACGAGATAGAGGATGCGGAAGGCACGGGTATCGGGCTTGTTATTGTCGAAAGGATTGTAAACAACCACGGTGGAAAGGTCTGGGTGGAATCGGAGAAAGGGATGGGGGCGGCGTTTTACTTTACCCTGCCCGGACAGCGCGGCCATGTGGGATGACGATTTTCCGGGTGGCTTGACCCTTTATGGCGTGGAATTCCAGTACCTGCATGAATAATGATTTAGTTGAAACATGCCCCTAACGTGACGTGGCTGAGCCGCAGGTTTAAGGTTTAAGGGTTTTTCAGCCAATGAACTTCTTGCTTTTTGTGATGATTGAGTATCAAGTCATTTGAACGGCGCTATGGTGGCGCCGTAAAAAGTCACGAATTGATCTACAGATGGCGTTGTAAAAAGTTCCATATACAAGGCGTAGTGGTTTTTCAGGATCGTAGACATACATGTAGTATGTTGAGATTCTGAAAAATCACTGCAACGCAGTAGATGGGACTTTTTACGGCGCCATCAAACCTTTTTTCGATATGTAATCGAAGGGGCGGAGATGTGGATATTTTAATGATAACCGAAAACGATCCCGCCGGTATGGGTATTGCGTTTACCCACGCCATCAACAGACACTCAAAACACACGTGTCGACTGATTACGACGGCTATCCGGTACAACTTTGACTTTGAGAAGGACTTGCACATCCCCGACATTTTAACGCAGATTACGACTGATGCCACAGATTCCGCAGGGTTTGACGAAATCGAGCAGTTATTGAGAGATGCGGATATCATCCACTTTCACATGCTCGCAGATGACAGCATCTCACTCGGCCCCATCAAGGTTAAGGATTACCTCCCGGGTAAAACCATTCTCCACCACCATCACGGTCACCCCGATTTCCGCGCTCATCCGGAAAAATATCGGCAGAAGTATCGCCGCTTAAAAAGAAAGGTCCTGGTCAGCACCCCCGACCTCCTCCAGCTTATGCCCGGCGCCGTATGGCAACCCAATCTGGTCCCGGTTGACGCGCCACCGTACCTGCCCTTTAAAGGTGGCGAAAACGGAAAGGTTCGAATCTGCCAGGCCCCGACCCGAAAGGACCTTAAAAACACGACTGAATTTGAAACCCTCATGACTTTACTGGAACGAAAATATGGAAACGTCGAAGGGGTCGTCATCGAAAATACGCTCCATGAGGAATGCCTCAGAATAAAGCAGGCGTGTGATATTCATTTCGATCATATGCAGGGGTACTATGGCGTTTCCTCTTTGGAATCCCTTAGTCAGGGGAAGCCGGTCATTGCGGGGATGGATGAATGGAATACACGTTGCATCAAGGAGTTTACAGGAGCGGACAAGATTCCCTGGGTCGTCGCAAAAAACCGGGATGAACTTCAAGACCGGCTCGAAGAGTTGATTGAGAATAGTGATCACAGGAAAAACACCGGCGCCCGGGGCCGCCACTTTATGGAAAAATACTGGACCGAACAACATGCCCTGGAAATTCTCATGGAGACATATAACGCTCTGTAATCAGCGTTAAAATCACTGCAATGCAGCAGATGGGACTTTTTACGGCGCCATCAAGGTTGAACTATGAAACGATTACTTTATATTGCCGAATATTTATTTAAGATGAGCTTTCTTCCCTGAGACAAGGGGGAACGGTGGAGCTCTTTTCAGAGAGGGGGATTACCGTGTCGCTTTGG
>JAFCZI010000181.1 GCA_019314425.1 Deltaproteobacteria bacterium
TTCGAGTGTGGCATCGGGAGAATATCAGATGATGTTCATGTTGAATGCCACCAAAATCGAGCATGTGACCGAGGTGGCGGAAAACGGTCTTGTGATGCCGAGAAAATCCACCTACTTTTATCCCAAAGTACTGACGGGACTGGTGTTCAATAAAATTGATCCCAAAGAAATCATATCGGTCCCCTGAGGTCATTCTGGGGCCTGACGAGGGTCTGGACCTCTTCCTGGACGGCCGACTGAAACTCATTCAGTCCAGGGACGGCTACCGGTTTTCCATTGATGCCGTCCTGCTTTCCCAGTTTGTGACCCTACGCCCCGGGGATGTGGTGATTGATCTGGGCACGGGTTGCGGGGTGATCCCCTTGATCCTGCTGCTGACAAAGCCGGTGGGGCATGTTTTTGGACTGGAAATTCAGGCGGAACTGATTACCCAGGCGGCCCGAAATGCGCGGCTCAACGGGTTTTTGGAAAGGATGGATGTGGTCCGGGGCGACTTCCGTCATCCGCCCTTTTACCCCGGGTTCGCCGACCTTGTGGTGTGTAACCCGCCTTACCGCAAAATCAACAGTGGACGGATCAACCCTCACCCTCAAAAGGCCATTGCCAGGCATGAGATCCTGGCTTCGCTGGATGATCTCCTGCAAGCTGCCGCAGCGCTGCTAACCAAAAAAGGACGGTTTGCACTGGTTTATCCGGCGGTGCGCCTGGCTGAAGTGTTTGTCTGTATGCGACGGTTCCACCTGGAACCCAAACGGGTCAGGATTCACTATCCGGACCTTGAGTCAAGCGCCAAACTTGCACTGATCGAGGCAACGCTGGGTGGCCAGCCCGGATTGGAGATTCTTCCACCGCTTCTGGGCCAGGGAGATTTCGCTATCGGGGGCCAACCCTGATCTCGATACTGTCAACCGCTTTTCTGCCGAGTTTTCGGTTGAGTTTTTCAAGGATGGTTTCTTTGTAAAAGGTCAACTCCTGGAGCCAGACGGAATCTGTAACCGTCACCGTCAACTGCTTCTTTCGAATCTTTGAAGGTTGGGCATTTTCAGCATAGGTCCGACCGACCACCTCTTTCCATACCCGCCAGATTTCAACGTCATCAGGTCTGTAAGGGAGGGTTCCGTCGGTCATAAGGGAGGCGATAACGTCCCCGATGGGTATCAAGTCACTTCTGGGTCTCTTCCTTAGATGTATTTTCGCTTGTTGCATCATGTGCTCCACGACCCTCTTGAATCCATTGGGACAACGCCGGAAGTTCTTCGCTGGACCATTCCGGGGAGATTCGAAGCTTGATGAATTCGGCATAAATGTTATCTACGACCGATACCGCCGCTTCGATGAGGAATATTTTTTCATAAAAGAGGCCGTCCGGATCGTCCCTTTTATCCTGTATGATTTTGGGCGTTTTGAAGGCCTTGAAATTTAACCAGAGGGAGTCCAGAACGAATGTCCACTGGTTGTCGTCCATACTCAATACCAGGGTGGCTTGGACCACATCTTTGTTTTCGGCCAAAGCGAAACGGGCCTCTTTCATGTCCTGGGATTCACCGCTGCAGGTAACGGTTTCAAGGCCTCTTTCACTTTCGCCTTGAAGGGTGATTTTGCCATCAAACCAGATTTCAATGGTTTTGTCGTCCAGTTTGAAGCTGCCCCGTTCCGTTTCTGTTCTGAACCACAGCCAGGCCAGAAATTCCCTTCCAAGGAATTCCGTTTTTCTTACTTTTTCAAGTAACTGCATGGTTAAGGCGCCTCCCAGATATTTGAAGGGACGAGGCTGTCAATGAGATCAGGGGAATCGCCCTTTTTTTCAAGAAATCCACTGCCGAGGGTATAGGGGCACATGGCCAGAAGATGAAAATTAAAGGTTTTAAAAAAGATTTCCTGGAATTCGTCGCAAAGTTTAGTGTTGGTGCCGCCGAAAGCAATATCGCCGGTAGAGTAGTTCCAGACCATGTCGTAAACTTTGGAGCCGGGAAGTGCCCGTTTCAGAAGCCTCAACTTAACGCCTTCCTTGATGTCCGCCCTTCGACTTTTCGGCAAGAAATCAATATTTTCATCTACTTTTATTTTTTCTTCAGCTTCCAGGCAGTATTGTTTAATGGCTGTTGCGGGAATCTTTCTTTCATCCACCCTCAGGGACATGGCAATGTAAGGTTCTTTGAGGAACTCAAACCCCGCAAAACGGTTGTCGAACATGTCCATGACATTGACCCACCCCACCGACCGTTCCAGAGGGGAATCTTCAGCCAGGTTTCGAAAGGTATGACGACCGATCCTCTCAGACAGACTTTCCAGAAAGTCCTCTGCGGGTTTGCCCTTTACCTGGTACCTGGAAAAACTTCCCGAGCCGCTTATGAGACCCATTGGCTTCCTTTCTTCGTTCCGAGTATAAAAATATTCTCTGTTCCCAATTTGATGATTCAAAAACGGATACATCTTATCAAAATCAGAACATAGGTGTCAATGATGATGCACTCGTAAAAAGTCACCAATCCATCTGTAGATGGCGTTGTAAAAGGTTCCATATACAAGGCGTAGTGGTTTTTCAGGATCGTAGGCATACATGTGGTATGTTGAGATTCTGAAAAAACACTGCAACGCAGTAGATGGGACTTTTTACGACGCCATCAATGATGGATCGCAGGAATGGAAAGGCATTGACAATAATGTGCTTGCACCTGTAGTTTACACGAAACTGGGATGGATGGAGTACACCTAAGGCGGCAGAGCCGTAGGTGTAGGGTTTTCAGTCAATAAATTTCTTGTTTTTTGTGACAGAAAACCAGGCCCTGAGGTACTAAATGTTCATGGGTCGGTGAGGCTGAGGCCCTAACGTAAGAACCAAGGAGGTAAAATGCGGAAAATATCAAGGCGAAAACTCACAAAACATCAGTTAATGGTTTCAACCATGGCGCTCTTTTTCACCTTTCTTTTTGTATCGGCGGTCTGGGTGGAATATTCAGAGGCCAGGTCCAGGGGCGGCGGAAGATCTTTCAGCCGTAGTCGTTCTTTCAGTAGAACGCCCTCAAGAACGGCGCCCCGATCCAACATGAACACCCCTCGAAGAAGTTCAAGTTTCATGAGGGGCCTGGGTGGTGGTCTTCTCGGGGGAGCCATTGGGAGCATGTTGTTCGGCGGTGTGGGTCATGGCGCCGGCATGGGTGGCGGCGGCGTCGGTGGCAGCGGCATCGGTCTGTTTGAGATCCTGATTATCGGCGGACTGATTTATTTTCTTTACAGAAAGTTTTCAAAGAAGTCTCGGTCAAATTCCAATAGATCGTCTTTTTTGTCGTCCGATGCGGGATATGCCTCCGGAGGTGGATATGAAGATGTCCCCGTCCCGCCATCCCGGCCCCCGGATATGGCATCGGGGGACTCTGTTGCGGAAGATCTGGATACGGTTAGACGCTACGATCCGGGATTTGACCCCGAGGGTTTCAAGGAATTTTCCCAAGATGTGTTTTTCAAGGTTCAGGCGGCCTGGACCCGCAGGGATGTTTCCGTGATGAAACAGTATCTGGGAGAGAAGCTCCTGAGCGAATACGAACAGCATTTTTCGGATTTGAAAGCCAAAGGGCAGGAAAACCGCCTTGAAAACATCGCGATGCGCGAAGTGGATATTGTGGATATGGGTGAGATGGGCGGAGAACCCTTTGTCATCGTCCAGTTTCGAGCAAACCTGCTGGATTATACTGTGGATGAGGCCACCGGGAATGTCATCGAGGGAAGTTCTTCGGAGCCGGTGAAGTTCCTGGAACGGTGGGCTTTTTCCAAATCCGCCGGTGCATCCCAGTGGAAACTGGAGGGTATTCAGGAATAGAATCTTTTGGGAACGTCGATCACGAAGGTGGCGCTCCCAATCGCGTTAATAGGCAAGCAGATGGGTCCTTAATTAGACATGATGATTGACAGTAGAACCGAGTAACGCGGCATGGGTCTGCATCGGTAACCCGCAAAAAAACATCACGGGCTCCGACGGGTAATCCAAGGCCCATTCTCGTCCATGATGTTTTTTTGCTAGCTGCCTGGGAGAAACTATTTCACAGCGCTTCAAAAAAAGACATGCCAACCTTGCAAACGTAGATTATGTTTGGATTTATCCTCAACTCCAACACAGAGCCAAAACCAAGGAGGCAAGTCATGGAAAAGTGTAACACCTAAAACCTGCAAGCGTCTCTTTTGCCGAATCTACGGCGTTATCAAGCGCTTGCAGTATTACAATACGGCTGCGTACTTGATGCCTTGTACCTTCGGCAAAAGAGACGCTTGCAGTTTTTAGGTACTATTTAAGATTGTCCCCATTACGCGGGCTCAGGTAAGCTGAAAAACAACCGGGAGTAGCTGTTTTAACAAATCCAGATCCAAATTCGATGCTTCAATGCATTCTTTTGCGTCTTCCAATATCTTATCAAGGTCGTTATATCCCCAGTATTTCTTGAGTTTATCTTCATAGTTTTTTCCACCTTGAGCCATATTTACAAGTGAAGTAAAAACAGTCAATTCAAATGGATATCTATTTCCAAAAGCAGAAAGGCTTACATGGCAGAACATACAAGCATTTATCATAAAATCAACCTTGGCTGCTTTTCCTTCTTCCATAAGGGCCTGAGCTAATTTACCCGCGTATTCAGGGTAGGTAAAACCTGCCAGACTACCGCAGCAGAGAGATTCTTGCTGATTATGTTCCATCTCTACCATATCTACTCCGGGCAAGGCCTTGATTACCTTCCTGAGGGACATGTCATCTTTAAAGCCTCGCGACAAAGGACAAGGGTCATGCAGGGTCACCTTTTTATTCAAAGGTGTGGTAAATTTCAGTCGATCCAGGTTATCACTTAAGAATGTGGAAATAAACTGAACTTCAAAATCAAAGGAAACATATTGAGGAATAACATTTTTTAACATATCATAACAGGTAGGACAGGTAACAACACATTTTTCAGGTGAAAAGGCTTTAATGTTTTTGATAAGATCCTTAGCTAAGGAATTGGCCTCTTTCAAACGCCCGGCAAACATGTCACAAACACCGCAGCACAGTTTGCCGCCAATCAGCGCGGCAAAATCAACTCCAATTCTCTCCAGGATGTCGATTAACGCAAAGCTCTTATCAGGCACTGCCAGGGCAGTACACCCCATAAAAAAGACCACCTCTTTCTTTTCAGGGTCAGGCGGAGCCTCCTCCAGCCATCTTGCGTCGGAAGGCTTCATTTGAATCCCGGATAAAATCCTGGGCAGAAAAGGAGCTTTGTTCGGAAACAACAACCCCAACGCTTCCGGGATTTCCCTTCCCTGCCCCACCAATTCATGCCTCACTGCCTGATTGAAATTCATGGGATTAAGTCCCTGAGAACAAACGTCAATACAGTTTCCACACAACATACAACTGAAAGACTTGAGATATGCCTCATCAGAAGATGAT
>JAFCZI010000468.1 GCA_019314425.1 Deltaproteobacteria bacterium
CTGGGGCCATCGGGTTTTCCAAAGAGATGGAAGAGGACCGGCCTTTAACGCTTCGGCTCAACGCCCTGCAACCCCAGGAACAGAACTGATATTGACGGGACCCGGACACTATACGCATCGAAACGAAGATGACTCTTCAGGGAATTACGGCTACCGATTTAAGCCAGGACACTTTTTAAAACAAGGCTTCTCCGGAAGCACCGGTTCATGAGACTTAGGTACAGCAAAATTCTCACCACCGGGTCAAATTGTCCCGCATTATGTCGGTAGCCTAAAGATGCGGGCGAGACCGCCCGCACTCCCAGCTTAAATTATTTGCATGGCCCTGAGCCTGTCTGATAAGGTCGGGTGTATCTCAGTGTTGCATAAAAATTTTATGCCACACTGAAGTTTATTGTTTTTGCCCGGCTGGCTGGTATGTACACAAAGGTTCCTGAGCCAGGTAATTTCCGGTGGCCTCGTATGCCCTGGCCCGACATCCGCCGCACACCTGTTTGTATTCGCAGATCCCGCATTTGGGCTCAAGATTGTTAAAGTCCCGCAATTTGTTGAACACGTCTGAATTTTCCCATACATCCTTAAAGTGCTGGGTTTTGATGTCCCCACAGGTGACGTCTAGAAAACCGCAGGTCTGTACCCGGCCCACATGGGAGACGAAGCAGAAGCCGGTCCCTGCGAGACAGCCCCTTGTGACCGCATCAAGCCCATGGGTTTCAAAGCTGACTTTTTTGCCCTCAGCCTTGGCGCGCCGGCGTAAAATCCGGTAATAGTGGGGGGCACAGGTGGCTTTAAGCTGCAAAGATGTTTTGTCCCGCTGGTCGTAAAACCAGTTCAGGGTTTTTTCATACTCCTTTGCGTCAATGGCCGTATCCACGATATATTTGCCCCGGCCCGTGGGCACCAGAAGGAAAATGTGGTGGGCCGCAGCACCTAACGATTCTGCAAGGGCAAGGATGTCAGGATTTTATGCCGTTTACTGCCCTGTCAAAGGCCCCGTGAAGGCCCCTGAACTCATCATGAGAGGCTGCAGTCGAGCCATCCAGGCTCACGGAGATACGTTTGATGCCGCTTTCTTTAAGGCGTTTCACATTGTCTTCATTGAGCAGGGTGCCGTTGGGGGCCATGACCATGCGAAGGCCGATTTTGTCACCATAGGCGGCAATATCAAAGATATCATCCCGGAGCAACGGTTCGCCGCCGGTAAGAATAATGATGGGTTGGCCCACCTCTCTGATTTGGTCAAGGAGCTTGAAAGACTCCTCAGTGGTGAGCTCGTCGTTGTATTCATGGTCTTCGGCAGCAGCCCGGCAATGCTTGCAGGTAAGATTGCACCGGCGGGTTGTCTCCCAGGCCACAAGGCGCAGGGTATTGTTTTTACCGGCAGAGTGGGGGCTACCATGTCCCGGAGGGACTTTTCCGTGGGGATGTGCCATCAGCTATTCAACTCCCTTGCCACATCAATGGCTGAGTAGGTCATGATAATATCGGCCCCGGCCCGTTTGATGGATAACAAAGTTTCCATGATCATGGCTTTACCGTCCACCCATCCCATCATTTCAGCCGCCTTGACGATGGAGTATTCACCGGATACGTTATATGCGGCGACAGGCAGATCAATCTCTTCTCTTATTCTGTAAATGATATCCAGGTAGGAGAGCGCCGGTTTTACCATGATGATGTCTGCGCCTTCCTCAATGTCCATGGTGGCTTCCCTGATAGCTTCAAGGGAGTTGGCAGGGTCCATCTGGTAGGTTTTGCGGTTCCCGAATTTAGGCGTGGATTCCGCAGCTTCCCTGAAAGGGCCGTAAAAGGCAGATGCGTATTTTACTGCATAGGACATGATGGGCACATGGGAAAAACCCTCGTCATCCAGGGTGCCTCTGATTTCAGCCACGCGACCGTCCATCATATCGGAAGGGGCAACCATGTCGGCACCTGCCTGCACATGGGACAGCGCCGTTTTTGCAAGCAGATCCAGGGTGGAATCATTGTCAATGGTGCCGTCATCCATGACCATGCCGCAGTGACCGTGGTCCGTGTATTCACACAGGCAGACATCGGTAATCACGGTAAGATCGGGAACTTGTTCCTTGACGGCTGAAATCGCTTTTTGAACGATACCGTCATGGGCATAGGCCTGGGTGCCAAGGCAGTCTTTTTTATCAGGAATACCGAACAGCATGATGCCCGGGATGCCTGCATCTTTGGCTTGCTTTGCCATGGTGACAATCTGATCGCAGGAGAGCTGGAACTGCCCAGGCATGGAATTGATGGGCTTTTTAACGGATTTGCATTAAACCGCAAAAAGGGGAAGAATCAGATCGTCTCTGGAAAGCTTTGTTTCCCTGATCATTCG
>JAFCZI010000182.1 GCA_019314425.1 Deltaproteobacteria bacterium
CGCGCTGGTAGTGGGGGGCGGCATCGCAGGGCTGCAAACGGCCCTGGATTTGGCCGACCAGGATTTCAAGGTGGCCATTGTTGAAAAGGATGCCACCATCGGAGGCAAGATGATCCGGCTTTCCAAGGTCTTCCCCACCCTGGACTGCGCTAGCTGCATTACAACCCCCAAAATGTCGGCGGCGGCCCATCATCCCAATGTGACCAGCTTTACCTACTGCGAACTGCAATCCCTTAAAAGAACCGGCGGCGAGATCACAGCCCGGGTCACCCAGAAACCCAGATTTGTTGACGAAATCAAGTGCATCGGTTGCCGGCAATGTGAGTACGCCTGCCCCGTTTATGTCTCCGATGAAGAACAGGGCGGATTTTCCGCACGCAAAGCGATTTATATCCCGTTTTCCAACGCCATCCCCCAGGTGGCCCTGATGGATGTGGAAAACTGCACCCTGTGCGGAAAATGCGCCAAGGTGTGCCCCACAGATGCCGTTGATTATTTCCAGAAACCTGAGGATTTTACCCTGACGGCCAAAACAGCGATCATCACCACCGGCTTTGAATTCACACCGCTGAAGGACAAACAGCAATACGGGTATGGTGAAATACCCAACGTCATCGACGCCCTTCAAATGGAGCGGCTGCTAGCGCCCCATGGCCCATACAACCGCGTGCTCAGGCCGTCCGACGGCATGGAGCCGGATTCCATCGCCTTCATTCAATGCGCCGGATCCAGAGACAAGAGCATGGGGATTTCCTACTGCTCGCGGGTATGCTGCATGTATGCCATTAAACAGGCCATGCTGCTGTCCGGGGCTGTCCCAATGGCCGATATCGCCATTTACTATATGGATATCCGGGCTTTTGGAAAAGGGTATGAACAGTTTTATCAAAATTCCAAGGCCATGGGCGTTGAGTTCATCAAGGGAAAAGTGGCCACCATTGATCCGGGCGAAAACGGGTCCGTCAGCCTTCACTACGAAGCCCAAGGGAAAGACGGCGGCGTCAAGACAGCTGAACATGACCTGGTGGTTCTGTCACTGGGCATGGTAGCCGGGTGGAATCCGGAGAACGTGTGTGCCATTTCCACCGGAAACGATGCCTTCATCAAAACCATACAGCCCAAGATTTCCCCGACACTGACGGATATGGAAGGGGTTTTCGTGGCGGGCGTGGCGGCGGGACCCAAGGACATTGTAGATACGATCGTCGAGGCGGGCGCCGCAGCCATGGAGGCCTCCAATTATCTCACGAGGCGTACCCGCAAACTTGCGGCGTAAAGATAGGACCAAGGTCCGCGAAACCATTTGGGAGACAGCATAATGGCGGATGACAACAAGGATAAAAAAGCAAGCCCCGGACAGAAGGTGGGCGTTTACGTCTGCCACTGTGGCGGTAATATTTCCGATCACGTAGCCGTAGATCAGGTCTGCAAGAATGCGGAAAAAATTCCCGGGGTCGTCAAGGTACGAGACGATGTGTTCATGTGTTCGGATCCGGGACAGGAACTGATCATGGAGGACATCAAAAACGGCACGGTGGACCGGGTGGTAGTGGCCTCCTGTGCCCCGGATCTCCATGAGACCACCTTCCGAAATGCCATTCAGAGGGCCGGCGGAAACCCCTACATTTATGAACATGCCAATATTCGAGAGCAGGTGAGCTGGGTACACCATGGGGCTCAGGCCACTAACAAGGCCATCCGCCTGGTGGCGGCAGCCGCGGCCAAGGCCAGGGAGCTTCAACCCCTTGAGCCCTATCGTGTTGATGCGAAACAACACGTAACCGTCATCGGAGGCGGCATTGCGGGCCTCAAGAGTGCCTTGGACCTGGCCCACAGAGGATTTGATGTAACACTGGTTGAAAAATCGCCTTTTCTGGGGGGCTGGACCGCCAAATGGGACCGGGCCTTTCCAACGGATGATCCGGTTTCAGAACTGGTGACGTCACTGACGAGCGTGGTATTGAACAACGAAAAGATTACCGTGCATACCTGTTCCCAGATCACGGCATTTGAGGGGTTCATTGGAAATTTCAAGCTCACCCTGACGCAGCAGCCGCCCGGGTCGGACGCATACCAGGACGAAATCAAACGATGGAGTGACTCGGGTAAGGGCCTCGGGGAATTTGTTCCCCTGGTTGGCGTATGTCCTGCGAGTATTCCGGAAACGGCAACAACCCAAGACATCGAAACGGGCGCGATTGTCCTGGCTACCGGTTTCAAGCTCTATGAGCCGAGACACGGAGAATATCGGTATGGAGAATCCAAGGAAGTTATCACCCTTCCGGAACTGATCCGGCTGATGGCCGAAAACCGTAAAAAAGGGGTCGGCGACACCCTGATGGTGAACGGCAGAAAAATCCGAAATGTGGCCATGATCCACTGTGTGGGAAGTCGGCAGATTCCCGGCATTGACACGCCGAATGCCAAGGGAAAGCTCAATGAATATTGCTCCAGGACCTGTTGCAGTGCAACCCTCCATGCCGCTGGCATGATCCGGGAAGTGCATCCGAAAACACGGGTTTTTGACTTTTATCGCGATATTCGAACCTATGGCCGTGGGCAGGAGGAACTCTATGAAGATGCTTCCGGCAAGAAGGTGGTGTTTTTCCGCTTTGAAGCAGAGGCCCCCCCTGAAGTGAGCCGAAACACCGATTCCGGAGATTTCCCCCTCAATATCAAAGTAAAAGACACGCTCACCTTTGATGAAGAGGTCGAAATGCCGGTGGATCTGGTGGTGCTGGCCGTGGGCATGGAATCCAGCGATATCTCCGACCTGGTTGAAATGATGAAAATATCCGTGGGCGTGGACGGGTTTCTGCTGGAAGTGCATCCCAAACTGCGTCCGGTTGAGCTGGCCCAGTCGGGCATCTTGCTGGCCGGAACCTGCCAGGCGCCCTTTGATATGGGGGAGACCTGCGCCGCCGCGTCGGGGGCCGCCGTCAAAGCTTCCGCCATACTGGGACGGGGCTACGTGGAATTGGATCCTTTTGTCGCGGAAGTGGATCTGAACAAATGCAACGGAACCGGGGCCTGCGTAGCGGCCTGTGTCCATGAAGGGGCGTTGACCCTGGTAGAAATGGAAGTAAACGGCGAGAAGGTTAAGCGCGCACAGGTTAACCCGGCCATTTGCACCGGTGGCGGCACCTGCGTGGCGGTTTGCCCTGTAAACGCCATCAACATCAAGGGATGGACCTTGAAACAATATGAAAACATGGTGGACATGATCGTTTCCGACCAGATTCTGCCAGCCGAAATGGCATAAGGGAGAGCGCCATGAGCAAAAAGCCAGAAAACGCGGATCAGAAAGCCGCCATGAAGGCGCTTCGCAAGGAGCGAAAAGTGTGGATCAAGGCCGCAGCCGCTAAAGTAAAAGAGCACAACAGCGCCCTTCGGGCTATCCGGGAACAATTGAAGGAGACGCCTCGAACCGTCCCGGAAATCGCCGAAGGGGCAGGTCTTTCGTCTTCGAAAGTCATGTGGTATGTGGCCAGCATGAAAAAATTCGGGGAAATTCTTGAGGCGGACCAGGACGACAGTTACTTTCGTTACCAGCTTCCAGGCGGCGGAGAAACGGACGCGGATTAGGTTTCCATCCGGGCGCCATGGCTAAATATTCCATTAGGGGGAATAAGGAATGACACAGGTATATCCCGATTTTGCCGATGAATTAGAGGGGTTTGGCGTAAGCACCACCATGGATTGTTTCAACTGTGGGACGTGCGCGGCTATATGCCCGCTGATCTATGAGCATTTTCCAAGAAAAATGATTCGGTACGCCCAGATCGGCGCAAAAGACCGAATTCTCGAAAACTACGAAGATCTCTGGCGGTGTCTGCACTGCGGGCTTTGCATCCAGACCTGCCCGAGGGAAGCCGACCCCGGAGATTTGATCCTGGGATTGAAACGGTTTGTGGTGGATCACTGGAGGAGGGCCTAGCATGTACAACCCAAGACATATCATTGACGTCCTTTCGGACAACATCCGGAAAACGCGGAACCCTTTCGGCGCGGGAAACAAGACCATGAACAAATGGTGGAAAGGAGCCGATCTGCCGACTCAGGGCGATACCATGCTCTATACCGGACTCATGTACCAGTTAATGCCCTATATTAAAAAGACCACCCACCAGATTGAACGGTTTGAAGACACCAAATTGGCCGATTATGTAGGCTACCAGAAATATGTGCCCAAAATGCTGGTAAAATCCGCCTTTGTTTTCATGGCGAACAAAAAGGATAAGGAAGACAGCAACAACATCCTGAAAGCAATGGTCAAGTTGCTCAACAAATCCGATGTCAATTTTTTTTACAGGCCTGAACTGGACTTTTACAGCGGAATCCTGCTGTATGATCTTGGGGACAACGAGGGGTTCATCGAGCACGCTAAATTTGTGGCGGAAAAACTTAAATCCAACGGCATTAACAAAATCATTACGGTGGATCCCCACACCACCTATGCGCTGAAAGTACTTTATCCCAAGTACACGGGCATTGAGTTTGATGTGAAAACCTATTTTGAACTCATCGATTTTGAAGCGCAGGACGGAGACAGGCAGGTGACCCTGCACGATCCCTGTTTTTATGGCCGTTACCTGGAACTCTCCGATGTGCCCCGGAAAATCCTGGACCGGTTCGGCATTGAACATGTGGAGGTGAGAAATTCAGGCAAATTCACCCATTGCTGCGGAGGCCCTGCGGAATCCGTATCCCCGGCCCTCACCCAGGAGATTCTCGCAAAACGATACGCGGCACTTCGGGAGACCGGAAAACCCATTTTGGCCATGTGTCCCGTTTGTCTGGGCAACCTTCAGAAGATCGGCGCCAATGTGGAGGATCTATCCGTTTTTCTGGCCCGATATGCAGATTAAAATATTTTCAATATAGAGGAGAAAAAAATGGCGGAAGAAAAGAAAGAAAAGATCGTTGTTCTTTGCGCCTCTGCGGTGAACAATACTGACTCGGAAAAGTGGAAATTCCTATATTTTCAAGTTAGAATTTTTCGATTAACAAAGAAGCCCGAGGATGAATACTCACCCCCGGGTTTCGCAAAATGGAGGGTAGACATATGAACAAAAGAAGGAGTGGGATATCAACCATAAAGGCCTTTGCCGCGGTTCTTTTCGCCGTGTCCTTTATGTTTTTCAGCCAGGCTGCGGCCGCTGAAAAAATCGGGGATCTTCAGGTAAAAGGGCAGGTAAAAGCGGTTACAAACAAGGCCAAGACCGTATCGGTTAACGTAAAGGGCAAAGGGCTCATGCTGTTTAAGTTTCACGACGGCACAAAGTTTATCAACTTTACCAAAACCAAGGAAATCAAATACCCCACGGCTGTGGTGGTCAAATATAAAGTTGAGGGACCGGACAATGTGGCCCTCTCCATCAAAAAAGCACTGATTTCCCTCCCCAA
>JAFCZI010000183.1 GCA_019314425.1 Deltaproteobacteria bacterium
AATTATTGCCAGACAACGGCGATTTTTCCAAAGACGAAAAAATGCGTCGACTTCATCACTTAATCGATCAGCCCATGGAATGTGCTCTCCCATTGTCTATCTTCTCCAGCATCAGTTCGGATAGGTGGAAAATTTTCCATCTATTGCCCTTATAGCATGGGAAAAAATCCACCTATTTTTATACTGATATATGAAATAGGGAAAATTTCGTGTTGGCCTTTCCACCTATTGGATAATAATAGCTATAGCATGGAAAATTCCAAAAAAATCCGACCGCATCCCAATCTCCGCCCTGTGGATCAGGTTCTGCTGATTTTACGGTGTCACCCCAGCGCCTATTGCACGGAACAAATCTGTTGCGATTGGATCAGGCATTATGTGAGAGGATAGCGCCGTTCTTATGTTTGGGTTTGTCGGATATCTTCTTTTCTTTATTTTAATGACCTGCTCATATGTTGTTCCAGGGCGAAAAAGCCAACAGCAGACCCCATTCCGTTTACAGCCTCACCTGATTTTCCTTTGCCAGCAGGACGGCTTGCGTGAGGGTGGGGACGTCAATGCCGTAAATCATGTCATCGTGCCACACGGAGGCGATGATTTCTTCAACCCGTTCCCGGCGTGCGGATGTCCATTTGAGGGCGTTTTCGATTTTGTGGATGTCGGCACTGGTGGAAAAGAAATCTCCGGTGATCAGGATGCTTTCGATGGAAGCGCCGGAAAGGGAAAGGTATATTTCCAGAAGTCCACCCCGTGTTTTCAGTTGTCCCACCCCCATCCGGGTTCTGGGGTGCTTGTGGGAAAAGATCCAGTCTTCCCGGGTGTACCGTTCATCGATGAAGTTCTGAATGGTGTTCTGTTCCCAGGAATCGGGGTGGTCTTCCTGAAACACAATCCGGAATTCCTCCTCAAACGCCTCTTGAACCGCCTCCATGGTTTCCCTGACCGAAACCTCGCGGCCCGTTTCATGCCGTATCGTGGTCATACGCTGACTGAAACAGTTATAGCCCTTGTCCTGAAATTTGACCACCGGTGTGTTCATGATATCGGTCATCAGTTCCACATCGAAGTTCACCAGGAGACTGGTATGAAACAGAAGTGTGTTGTTCTCCTCGGCGGCCGCAGACAATCCCGCGATTTTCTTTCCGCTGACCTCCAGATCGTTCTTGGGTTGAAAATAGGCCTCGACGCCCAGTTTGGCCAGGGCGTTTATCAGGACCAGACTCAACGATTCAAATACGCCCCCCACGCCCTTTTTCAGTCCCGGGTAATCCACGTTGATCCCGAGACCCAGTGAAACAATTTCCGGGCCCATAATAACGGTACCGCCGCCGGTGCTTCTTCGATTGTACTCAATGCCGCGGGCTTTGCATCGGTCGAGGCGCAAAGCCGCTTCCATATCCTGGTATTTTCCCACAATCGCCGAGGGGATAAAGTTGTAGAGGTGGAGTATGGGTGGTGAATGATGGCGTCCCACCGCGCAGGGCAGGGTATCATCCACCGCCAGCCCCTGGGCGGTGGAAACCGGTGCTTCGAGATTTCTAAACAAACGCCAGGGAGTGGTCATGGTTATCCGTCAATCATCATTTTTATGCTGATGCATTCTCGCGCGAAGGCGTGGGAACGAGAACCGGGGGCCTCGTTGTTATGCCTTGGCCTTTTCCTCTTCCGTCTTTTTGATTTCCGCTTCGATGAAGTTCGCTATCCCGTCACCGTGAATCAGACTTTCAAGCTCCCCTTTCAGGTCGTCTTCATCCTCGGCTTCGATTACCAGAATCCACCCTTCGCCGTAGGGGTCGGTGTTGATGAGGGAGGTGTCCTCCTCCAGGTCTTCGTTGATTTCGACGATTTCCCCGGACACGGGGGCAACGAGTTTCCCAATCCATTTCCGGGACTGAATTTTGCCACAGGTTTCTCCCTGTTCCACATCGTCCTCTTCTTCGGGCAGATCAACAAACACGATGTCGCCAGCTTCCTTCTGAAACATGTCGTTCATACCGACGGTGATTTTGGCCCCCTCTACCCTGGCCCAACTGTGCTCTTCGTGGTAGTAGAGCTCATCAGGCATGTCATAACCTTTGATTTCAGCCATTTTTTTAAACCTCCCTTTAAAATAAGATGCGCAAACGTTAGGAAAACCTGGCTTTCACCGCTCTAGCGTGAATGGGAAGACCTTCTGCTTCAGCAAGGGTGATCACCGTATCCTTGAGACCGGCAAGACCTTCCCTGCTTAAATACTGAAATGTGGGCTTCTTGATGAAATCGTCCACGGACAGCCCCGAAAACATGCGGGCGCACTGGCCGGTGGGCAGCACGTGGTTGGTTCCGGAAGCATAATCCCCCACCGGTACGGGGGCATAGGGACCCATGAAAATAGAACCGGCATGCTTGATCCTGTTCAGGGTGATAAAGGGGTCCCGGGTGAGAATCTGAAGATGCTCCGCAGCATATTCATTGGTGAAATCGATGGCCTGATCCATATCATTGGCGATGAGGACGCAGGAATGCTTCACCAGGGAAGATTCAAAGATGTCCTTTCGCGGCAGTTTATCAAATTCGCGGTTGATGATATCGCAAACCGCCTGGGCCAATTCCCGAGAGGGGGTCACCAGTACGGCGGCGGAATCCGGATCATGTTCCACCTGGCTCAAAAAATCAAGGGCGATCCATTCCGGGTTATTGCCGTCATCGGCCAGGATCAGGGATTCGCTGGGGCCTGCCGGCGAATCAATGTCCACCTGTCCATAAACCAGCATCTTGGCAGCGGTTACGTACTTGTTTCCGGGTCCCACAATCTTATCCACCCGGGGCATGGTTTCGGTGCCATAGGCGAGGCCGGCCACACCCCAGGGCCCGCCCACCTTGAAAATCCGGTCACAACCGGCAATGTCAGCCGCCACCAGGGTGGCAGGGTTGGCAGACATCCCCTTTCCCGGCGGGGTCACGGCCACAACCGTTTCCACGCCCGCGACTTTTGCCGGAAGAACGGTCATCAGAATGGTGCTGGGATAAACGGCACTGCCACCGGGGATGTAGCACCCCACGATGTCCATGGGCCGCGTTATTCTTCCTGCCAGAATGCCTTTCGTGACTTCGATGGACCACATTTCCCGCTCTTTTTGTGCGGTATGGAATTTGATGATGTTCGCTGCGGCCACTTTCAGGCAATCCACCACGTGGGGGTCCAGAAGGTCGTAAGCCGCAGCGATTTCTTCCCGGGTGGCCTCCAGATCGGAGGGTCCGATATCTTCCTTGTGTTTTCGGTAATGGGCAAGTGTTACCGCGTCACCGTTCTCTTTAATGTCGGTAACAATCTTGCGGATATCCTCGAAAACCACCGAGATGTCCTCCATGGACCTTGCCATAATCCCCTTCCGTTTTTTAGGCGTGAGGTCGTCAATTCTTTCCGTATTCATTTTCATTTTTCTATCTTTCCTTTGCGCTCAGTTTTTCCGTGTTGCACTTTCATGGGACGTCTCATGGTCCTCCCGGTTTTGCTGTCACTGGTGAGCCAGACATAATCCGCCAGTTTTTTATTGAGGGTTGTCCGCTCCGTCAAGGGGTATAGCACGATGGTTGCTGTTTTCACATCAACACGCCGCAGGACCCGGTCAGGAATACCGAATTTGTTCATAATATGACCGTTGCCGGTAAAAACAACCATTTTTCCGCCATGCGCTTTGATGTACGCCGCAATGGTTTCAGCCATCGTTTCGTCCCAGACGCATTGCGCCTGGTAGAAATGATCGAAGGTTTTCACACGGTGCATTGGATTTTTCTTGAACGGGTGCTGCTTGAATATGCGGCTGAGGTGCTCCCGATGCGCTTTGTTGCCAAGATCAATATCGCGGGCCACCTGATTCCGTTCTTCAGACGTCAGGCTTTTAAGCCCTGATCGGGCCACCTTTTTGACCACCGCATTCGGCGCGTTGATGCCCAGAAGCGCGGTTCCTTTGTCCTGCGAAACCCATAGGATCGGGCGGTAAAGATGGTAGGGAAACCGCCAGCTGTTTTTCCAGTCGACCTGTTCCAGGAAAGCCGTTTCATCCAGATCCCCATTCATGAATTGGTCCAGGACCGGTTGCCGGGTGGTGTCGAAAAATTCCATTGCCACCGCCGGAGGGGGGACGTAACGCGCCATGAGGGCTTGCAGCAACTGCACTTGGATGAGATGGTGCTCAGGGTTGTTATGGACCTCACCTACGAAAATAACATCGACCGGTTTCAGCTTTTCAATCAGGTCGGTAAAACCAATGGCCTCTCCCGCTTCAAGGTCAATGATTCTCCCCTGTGAAAAATGCCGCTGAATGCCTTCTACGGTGGACAGTGGCGGCATAACGTGTTTTTTTGGGGCGCAAGCCTGAAACATCATCAGAAGAACCGTAATCGCAACGTATAATCCAAATTTTCGGAGGGTACCGGACATATTTTTTTCTCACGGATTTGAAGGCCGAAGCTCCGAGATTAAGGCCTCAGGGAACTTCCAAAAAATAATCTACGCATCCTGCTTGCCCTTTTGCCCGTTTTCTACGTTGTGATAACAGGCACATAGCTCACTATGCACCTGCCATCACGCCTTGAAAACGAACAAAAGTTCTGCACGATATGCGTATATTATTTTCTTCCAGTTCCCTCGGAACAATGACCTTGACTCCAGAGGGTTCTATCATTAACCTTTGGCTGATGCAACTTTTTTGAAAAATCTCAAAAGGTGGATAATCGTGCGGCAGCGAACCCTTGCAAATGTGCTGAATGACTACCCGAAAGAACTGATTCTGAAGGACGGTACCGGTGTGACGCTGAGGCCGTTGGCGGATGGTGATCAGGATGCCCTTTTTAAAATGTTTCACCGGTTCCCCAAAGACGAATTGTGGTTCCTGAATCATGATGTGAATGATCCGGACCTGATTGACGGGTGGATCAGAAACCTGAATTCAAAGCGGGTGGTTTCCATTGTTGCCCTTCTGGAAGGGCGGATAATTGCCAACGCTGTGCTGATGATGAAAGATTATGGGGCTAAAAAACACATCGGTAAAATCCGGATTGTTGTGGATCCCGCCATGCGTGAAAAAAGACTGGGAACCTGGATGCTCCTGGACCTGATCAGCCTGGCGGTGGTCATCGGATTAAAAATTCTGGTGATGCGGCTCATTGAAGACCGGGATATTGCCGTAATTGAAGGGGTAAAAAAGCTCGATTTTGTTGAGCGGGCGATTTTTAAAGACCACGTGCTGGATATGGCGGAAAACCCCCACAACCTGGTGATCCTGACCAAACGCCTCCAAACCCGCTGGGATAATTTTTGAAAAGCATGAGCCCTGACCGTGTTCAGTATCCGCTGGACTTGGAATCTTTGCGAAAAGTCCTTCCCCATGGCCCCGGTGTATACCTTTTCGCAGGCCCCCGGGACAAGGTCATTTATGTGGGAAAGGCAAAGAACCTTAAAAAGCGGGTGCTCTCCTATTTTCGATCTTCAAACCATACCCCCGCCAAAACCGCCCGAATGATGAAAATGGCGCAAGGCCTTGAATTCATTCTCACCCTGACCGAAAAAGAAGCCTTCATCCTTGAAAACGATCTGATCAAGAAATTCAAACCACGATACAACATCATCCTTCGGGACGACAAACAATACCCCTGCCTCAGACTGAACATCCGTGAACCCTATCCCCGGCTCGGCATTGTGAGAAAAATTAAGAAGGACGGGGCACTTTATTTTGGGCCGTTTTCCTCTGCAAATGCGGTTCGCAGCACCACCCGGGTGATTTCCAGGGTCTTTAAACTCAGGAAGTGCAGGGGCCAGAAACTGAAACACCGGGAGAGGCCCTGTATCAACTTCCAGATGGACCGCTGTCTGGCCCCCTGCGCCCGGACCGTGTCCAATGAAGTCTATGGGGAAATGGTGAAACAAGTGCGCCTTTTCCTGGAAGGCCGTAACACGGAACTGGTGGGAACCCTGAAGCGGGACATGGCGGATGCGGCTGCTCGCCTTGATTTTGAAAAGGCTGCTGAGATCAGGGACCGGGTTCGCGCCATTCAAAAAACCGTTGAACGGCAGCATGTGGTTTCCCCCCGCATGGCGGATCAGGATATCATCGGCATTGCCCAAAAGGAGGACGTGCGTCAGTTGGCCGTGATGTTTGTGCGGCGGGGGCATCTGCTGGGGAGCCGGCATTTTCTATTTGAAGATTCGAATGCCGCCCTGGTGGAGGTAATGGAAGCATTCCTGAAGCAGTACTATTCCGGGCAAGTGTTTATTCCCGGAACGATTCTGCTTTCCGAGCCGGTTGAGGAAAGGGAATCTCTCAGTGAGTGGATTTCAGAGATGGCGGGGAAAAAGGTGGTCATTCATTTTCCCCAGCGGGGCGGAAATAAAAAACTGGTTCAGATAGCGGTGGCCAATGCCGAAAACCTTCTGGCGGGTCACCAGATAACGCGGAAAGAAGCGTTGCTGGAATCTGCCAGATCCATTTTGAACCTTCAAAAAGTGCCGCGAACCATTGAAGGGCTTGATATCTCAAACCTGCAGGGCGCTGATGCGGTGGGGGTTGTGGCGGCATTCAAAGACGGTGAACCCGACCGGAGGAACTATTTGAATTATCGCATCAAACATATTGATGGCATTGATGATTACGGCATGATGGCGGAAGTGGTTGAACGACGGATTGCCAGCCCATCCCTGCCGGATCTTTTTCTGGTGGACGGGGGGAAGGGGCATCTGTCCGCTGTGAAAAAGGTGCTGGATCATCAACTTGAGACAAACGGCGCTGCCCCTTTGCCCGAGGTGATTTCTCTTGCCAAGCCGGATGAGCATCTGGGAGAGAAGCATGATAAAATCTATATTCCCGGCAGAAAAAACCCCATTCGAATGGGACCCGATCATCCCGTACTGTTTTTGATGATGCGGATCCGCGATGAAGCGCACCGCAGAGCGGTGACTTATCATCGAAAACTGAGATCCAAGGGCCTAACCCGAAGTGTTCTGGATGGCATTCCCGGCGTGGGAAAACAGCGGAAGAAATCTCTTCTCAAATATTTCAAGGGGATCAATAGCATCGCAAAAGCAGAAGTTGAAGAATTGTGCGCGGTGCCCGGTATTAACCGGAATCTGGCCCTTAAGATTGCAGACAGGTTGTCAAGCGGCCGTGCGAAGGAAAAGGGTGACCAGACCCAGGTAGATGAGAAGGCTCAGGATGTCATTTGAAGTGGTGACAAAGGGTCCGGCAGCCAGTGCGGGGTCCACGTCGAGACGTTTCAAGGCCAGGGGAACCGCAGCGCCGATTACGCCCGATATGATGATAATGAGAAAGAGTGCTGTGTACACAATCAGCCCCAGGCGGTAGTCCCCCACCCAGAACCCCACGATCAGGCCCAGGATGCCCCCGCAAATGATGCCGTTGATCAGGGCGACCCGCAATTCCATCCACAGCCGTTTCCCGATGTTAACCAGCCCGATATCTCCGGTTGCAAGTCCCCTGACCACCACCGTGGCGGCCTGGGTGCCGGTGTTACCTCCCATGGCCATGACCACCGGGAAAAAGAATGACAAGGCGATCATGGCTTTGAGGGAAGCTTCAAACTGATGGATGACCACCGCCGCTAAAACGCCTCCGAAAAGCGCGGCAATGAGCCAGGGAAGCCTGGCCCGGGAGATTTTGAGGGTGGATTCCTCGGTGATTTCCTGGTCGATAACGCCTGCCATAAGCGACATATCTTCATCAATCTCTTCTTCGATCACGTCAATAATGTCGTCATGGGTGATACGGCCCACCAGGCGGAAGTGGTCGTCCACCACCGGTATGTTGACCAGATCGTATCGCCTCACGATATTGGCTACTTCTTCCTGATCTATATCCACCCCAACGGAAATAACATCAGGATCCATGATATCGCTGACTTTTCGATCTTCAGGTTCGAGCACCAGGTCTTTTAAGGAAATAACCCCCACCAGTCTTTGGAAATCATCCGTGACCCAGATATAGTAGAGGTTTTCAATCTCTTTTCCCTCTTCCCGAACAGTCTTGATGGCGTCTCCCACAGTGGCGTCGGCCTTTACCGAGACAAACTCCAGGGCCATGAGGCCCCCGGCAGTGTCATCGGGAAAGGGCAGCAGTTTCTCAAGTTCTTCCGAGACATGGTCGTCAACCGAATCGATGACTTCCTTGGCCCGGTCCGCTGGCAGGTCGCCGACCAGATCAGCGGCATCGTCGGAATCCATCTCCGTCACGATGTCGGAGATGGCTTGGTTGTCAAGGTCTTTCAGGATGCGTTCCTGGACCGGCGGTTCAATCTCAACCAGTACGTCGCCTGCACCTTCCGGCTCCAGAAGTTGGAAGATGGCAATCCTTTCGTTGGCGGCGAGATGCTCGATGAGGTCCGCTACATCTGCCGGTCGCATTTCAGCAATCAGGTTCTTGAGTGTATCGATTTTTTCCAGTTCTACCAGGGTCTTGACTTCGTCAATAAGCCTGGCTTCGATGGATCTTGCCTTGAAAGCCGTCAAACTTTACTCCTTTTGGAAATCCCTTTGCCCGATGGGGGCTTGTTCGATAGGGGCTTGTGTTTTAAACTTTTCAGTTTTTCCAGAATCATGTTGTCCAGGTTATTGCGGTTGTCGATTTGGGGCGTTATGTCTTTAATGGGTATTTCCGCTCTGGCAGCGGATTTGTGCCCTCCGGCAGAGCCTCCCCAGGGTTCAAAAAGCTTCTTGGCGGTTTTGCCAGCATTGCCCCTGAAACTGGCATTTCTGAGAATGAAAATCAATTTTTCTTCGTACACACCGGCGACGATGCTCCATTCGGTCTCCGTCAGCTTCATGAAGAAATCAGCAATAATGACCAGCGTATCAGGGTTATCCACCGCCCCCATGTTCACGTAGGCCATATTGTCGATAAACACCAGCCCGTCTATGGCGGCTCGAAAATCGTCAAGCTCATGACGGCTCAACTCCGAAGACTCAATCTTCTTGATGATGTTCATGTTGGCAAATTGATACAGGTATTTGAACGCGTTGACGTCGTTGGACAGGGAATCCCTGACAAAATTATCGGTGTCGGTTTTGATGCCGTAGAAAAGGGCGGTGGCCAGCCTCGTTGACAGGGCCACTTTCATGCTTTTGAGGTACTCGCACATGATGGTGGCGTTGGCGCCATAGTCCTCGCGGATGTCCATGAAGGCTGCGCTGGACGCGGGATCGATGGGATGGTGGTCGATAATGATATCAAAGGGATGGTTCTTGAAGGGGGGGTAATGGGCGGGTTGAGAATCCACCATGGCCCATTTGGTTAACTTTCGGCCCCGCATGGAACGAATGCGGCGTTGCTTGAGGTTCAGTAAGCGGATCATGGCCAGATTATCGGGTCGATCAATGGCGTTGACATGCAGGATCTCCACCTTCCTGAGTTTTCGCCAGAACAACCGTTTCAAGGCCAGAGCGCTGGCCATGGCATCCGGGTCGGCGTTTATGACAATACCCAGGCGGTCTTCCGGTGAAACGGTTTCCAAGAGTTTCCGGCATCTTTCGGTCTGGCTGGTGGATTTTGAAAAGGGATGCGCCATTAGGGGTTGTGTCATGGTTTTTTCCAGTTCTTTTTTTAAAGTCATAAACGGTTATAAAATTTAATCAGCGCTCCCATGGATATCTCAAAGACGCCAAAGATACAATGCAAAAGCTTGATGGCACCATCAAGAAATGATGGCGTCGTAAAAAGTCCCATCTACTGCGTTGCAGTGATTTTTCAGAATCTCAACATACTACAATGTATGCCCGACGATCCTGAAAAACCACTACGCCTTGTATATGTAACCTTTTACAACGCCATCTACAGATGGATTTGTGACTTTTTACGAGTGCATCAAGAAATATCCATAACAAGTTTCATGCCCTCATAAACTTC
>JAFCZI010000184.1 GCA_019314425.1 Deltaproteobacteria bacterium
ATGTGTTCACAACATAAGCCTTTTCAGCCCATCAGGTGTGGACTGAAAAAATCACCCAAAGACCCATTAACATCATAATTGTAATTTTCTTCATCTGGCTTTTCCCTTCATGTTGGGGCGCCCAGTTTAAAATTGGGTCTTTCGCCCCTACTTGGCACCCTGATCTTCGTAAATATTCGGCCAACACCCCATCTCCGCCTATTTTGGCCTGCTCACATAGCATTAGTATGCTACGCAGTCCCAAATAGACGAATATTTACTGATCTTCTACCCTTTTTCTTTTTTAATCACCCGAATATCCGTAATCATGGTTCCCGGATATTGACCTTGATCGTTCTTTTCCAGATATTTGACCATATCCCAAATGGTGTTCAGGGCAATAGAGACACCGACCAGGGCTTCCATTTCGACCCCGGTCCGCGCCCGGCATCGCACAATGCATTGGGCCTCAATACCCCCCCGCCCCAATTCAAAGGTCACCCGGACCATATCCAGCGGTATCTGGTGACAATGGGGAATCAAAATATGGGTCTGTTTCGCTGCGTTCATGGCCGCGACCTCCGCTACCAGCAGCGGGTCCCCCTTCCTGATTTCGTCCTCACGCACCTTCTTCAGCGTCTCCGAAGAAAGTCGTATTTTTCCTGCCGCCGTTGCCTGCCGCTTCACCACCGGTTTCTCACCCACATCGATCATACCCATAAAACAACCGCCCCCGCTTCAAAATTCTTCTTTTTTCCGTGAACCTTCCTTTTTGATCCGTTCCACGGTCTTTATCAGGGCCGGAAAGACATGATCCCGAATATCCCCGCCCACCACCACGACCATAATTTCGTCTCCCACATTCAAGCGGCCGTCGCAGGTATCAACCAGGACTTCGATAATCCCCGGCATTTTTTGGGTATCCTTGATAATGGTTTCAATCGCCTCGCGATCAAAGCGGACGTCGATACCCTTAACCGGATCTCCGTTCAGGGACGTCTCTCTCACAAGCCCAATATGGGAGGCAATCATCCCCATTTTTGAACTGTCGGGATGCCCTTTCACGGTCTTAAGCATTCGGTCGATGTTCATGCGCTTCTCCTCAGGGGACAAAAGCCTCCCGAACGCGGGTCAACAAGATTTATTGCCCGTAATGGTTTTCGTCCGGCTGGACTCGTCTCCCTCATCCAGTGAAAAAAGTTTTCGTGTCATATCCAGATAATCATCCAGTGTAGACCGACCCGCTTTTCCTTTCAAGAACAAAATGGGGTCATTGAGCACTTTTTCAACAATGGATCGAACCAAAACCTCAACCGCCTGTCGGTGCGGGGGCGCAAGCTGATCCAGCGCTGAACGGCTTTTGCCGAACTCAGTCTGAATGATGGTGTCAGCCTTGTTCCTCAATGAAATGATGGTGGGAACCACTTCAAGGGTTTTCAACCATTTTTCAAACTTTACCACCTCTTCCCGGACAATACGTTGTGCTTTGACCGCGGCTTCCTGGCGCTGAGCCTTGTTGATTTCAATAACCCCTTTCAGGTCATCGATGTCGTACAGGTAGACGTTGTTCAACTTATTGACTTCCGGCTGCACATCCCGTGGCACCGCGATGTCGATCAGAAAGAGCGGCCGGTTCCGCCTTTTCCTGAGTACTTTTTTGACCATATCCCGGGTAATAATGCACTCCGAAGCAGCGGTGGAAGACACAACGATATCCGCCTTCAGAAGCTGATCCCCCATCTCGTCAAAGGAAGCCGGAACCGCACGGAACCGCTCCGCCACTTCCACGGCCCGCTCGAAAGTCCGGTTGACCACCGTCATGGAACTGACCCCGTTGGCCAGAAGATGCCGGGCTGCCAGCTCCGCCATTTCCCCGGCTCCGACCAGCAACACCTTTTTGCCATCAAGCACGTGAAAAATTTTCCGCGCCAGCTCAACTGCGGCATAGCTGATGGAAACAGCCGCCCCGCAGATATCCGTCTCGGATCTCACCCGTTTGGCCACATGGAAGGCCTTGTGCATGAGCCGGTTCAATATAACACCCGACATCTTTTCCTGGGTGGACTGTAAATAGGCCTCCTTGATCTGCCCCAGAATCTGGGGTTCCCCGATGATCATGGAATCCAGGCTGGAGGCCACACTGAAAATATGCGTCACCGCATCCATGTTTTCGTAGGTGTAAAGGCATGACGAAAAATCATCCGCCGGGATATTGCCGATTTTGCTCAACAGAGAAACAATCGCCCGTTTCGCTTCCCGGGCCTCTTCCGCAACAATCAGGGTCTCCACACGATTGCACGTGGACAGAAAAAACCCCTCGCGGACCACTTCCAGACTTCTCATGAGCCCAAGGGCCTTTTGTATATTCCCGGATTCGACGGCCAGACATTCCCTCAATTCGATGGGCGCGGTTTCGTGATTCAGGCCTATATTGATAATCTGAGGCATTCTTTTTTCAGCGCCCCCCCATATTGCCGAAACTGTGGTACCCGCCCATGAGGAGACTGACACCCAGAAAAGTGAAGATCAACAGGGAGAAACAGACGATGGACATGATCGCCGCTTTTCGGCCCTGCCAGCCAACCACCAGCCGTTCATGAATCAGGGCCGCATAGAACAACCAGCAGATGAGGGACCATACCTCTTTGGGATCCCACTGCCAATAGATGCCCAGGGCAAAATGGGCATAGATGGAACCCACAATCATGCCCAGGGTCAGGAAGGGAAACCCATACAGGATCGCATAGTAATTGATGTCGTCCAGGGTGGCCAGCGACGGAAGCCGGTCATAAAATGCGCCGAAGCGCTTTCGTTTGATCTGGCGCTCCTGGATCAGATACATGATGGCGGCGAGGCATGAGATGGTCAGGAGGGCATTGCCCACAAACACGGTTCCCACATGCAGGGTCAGCCAGAGGCTCTTGAAAATGGGCTTAACCGGGGTTTCGGTTACGGGAACAGCCGATGAAATGACCATGAAAAAAGCCGCCAGCGGCGCCACAAAGGACCCCAGCACCCGCAATTTAAAGCGTGCCTGAATGACCAGATATACACCGATAAGAGACCAGGAAAAGAATGACAGCGCGCTTTTGAGATCGAGTACCGGCGCCACCCCCAGCGTATAGTACCGGCAACCCAGAAAAATGGTATGGAATACAAACCCTGTTGCAAGAATCCAGTAGGAAGCCTTGAACACCCATTTCTGCTGCCTGATAATGAAAACAATAAACCCGGCTGTTGCGATGAGTTCGAAACAAAGGGCCAGTATAAACCAAATGGATGTTATGGCTTCCATAAACCTTTGAGGTTCACCTGTTCCGGGAGGACTTTTTTGAGATATACCGCCATCTTTTGGGGGAAATCATCAGAAAAGTTTTCCAGGAGATCCGAATCAACAATTTTCTGGAAAATCCGGCTGTTTTCTTTCTGGGGAAGTCCCAGTGACAATATCTCTTTTCGCAAACGACCCATCATGGTCAGAAACATCTCGTATTCCTGGCCGAATTGCGCCTCAAGACCCTTCCGAATTCTCCTGGCCAGCGCGGGACTCTTCCCGGAGGTGGAAATAGCGATCAACAGATCCCCCCGCTTGAGGATAGAGGGCACGATGAAATCGCAATCGGGGGGCTGATCAACGGCATTGACCAAAACACCCTTTTCCCTCGCACAGGCGCTGATCCGGTGATTCAAATCCTTATCATCCGTGGCTGCGATGGTCATGAAAGCAGGGTCCAGATATTCATCCTTGAATTCTCGTCCCAGGAAATGAATCTCTCCTTTTTCAACCATCTGTTCCAGCGCTGCAACCAGCTCCCTCCCGGCCAGATAGACAGACGCACCGCATTCCAGAAGGGCCAGCACCTTTCGGTGCGCCACATTGCCCCCGCCCACCACCACCACTTTTTTTCCTTCAAGCTGAACAAAAATCGGATAGAAACTCATATTGGACTCTTTTTTCCTTTATTCGCAGTATTAGATGTTAACATCTGTGGGTTATTCTTTCAAGCACACAGGTTTTTTTGTGGTTCGGAAAACTCAAGAAAGCATGATCCGCTCTCTGAAGCCCAGCCGAAAACGGTTGTCGAGATAATAAATAAGGGTGGGCTTGAGTTTGTATAGTTTGACCCGAAACCGTGAGGTAAAGGCATCCAGATTGAACGCGGACCCGGACGAAAAAAATTCTTTCGTAAACTGGAACTTTTTAAGGTAACGCCTTATAGCCTCAGCGGATTCAAGCCCCATGGAGAGGGTCTCAATGCATCCTGTCATCTGAATGCCCCGAATCTCCTGCCACCCTGAAGCAAATCCATGGATCGCTCCGGAAGCCTGACCGCTTTCCAGGGCTTCGACGATGTGCCGCGACGCAGGATCCGAAAAAAAATAAAAGGCGGATTTGAGAAAAACATAGTAAACCGGCGCGGCCCAGGCAACATTCTCGCTACAGGTCGCCAGGGTTACGGTACTCTGTTCGTCGATAAGGCCTATGGCCAGCGCCTCCAGTTGTTTCTGATCCGGTTCCCCGTGTTTCCCCCCGGGCATGAAATCCTCCCATTGAGACCAAGGTCTCTACTCGCAGTATCCATTCCGCCGAAACCAGCCCACCGCATCCGACAGACCTTCTCTGACCGAGCGGGGATGATAACCGAGGTCCTATCTAGCCATTTTCACACCGTCGCGTGTCACACGCGGTTCCCCCCCGCCGGAAATCTTTGAACAGGTCTCAGAAACGCAGGCCACAAGCGCAGCGGCTGAGTGGGGCATACGAAACCGGGGCGGCGCATGTCCGGCAATGGCGGCCAGCTCGTTTAAAATCTCCCTGAGGCTCATGTTCAACGGGCATGTTCTCCAGATTGCGAAGATCGCTGGTTGGGCGCACCAGCGCCCTGACATCGTGGCCATCATCAAGCAAACACCGGGCAACTGCGGAACCCACAAAACCCGCAGCCCCTGTAACAAGCGTGGTCATTTTCTCTAAACTTTCCTTCCCTCTCCCGCCAGTCATTTAGCGCCTTGGGGATTTTTGAATAGGATACACTCAAAATATCACCTAAAACCTGCAAGCATGAATACAACGTAGCGCGAACATAGCTGAACGCTGAATCCGATGGGCCCGGAGGCAATTTTCCCGCCCTATTGCAGCGATAAAAATGGGGTGCCGTGTGAATATTTTCCCAATATGCTCATGTTAAGCACAATCGGACATATTAGAGCAAGCCAATCCCCTTGCTTTTATAATTTTTCATTTTGGACCCCGGGAATTTCGCCGTTAAGCGAACGCCAGGTTTTGAATCGAGTCCTCCAGATATATCCACCGTTTTTTAAACGGATAGCTCTTTGACAATTTTAGATGCCACCGGCGACTGCGTGTAACCAATTTT
>JAFCZI010000185.1 GCA_019314425.1 Deltaproteobacteria bacterium
AATCCATAGGTGAGGTTACAGGCCAGACATTTGCCCGGACGCTGGCGCAATTGAAACTCAAAATGGAGTTCGTTTCCACGATGCGCTTTAAACGCCAGCCCAATGTCAAAAGCGCCCTCTTCAGCGCCCCCGAACAGAGATTCAAAGAACGCGTCGGAACGTCCCACGGGGAAAAGTTTCTCAAGATCATCCTGAGTAAAAACATATTTCAGTGCTCCATTTGCCGTCATAAACACCCTCCAAAGGCCAAGGGAAACTTAAAAAAGAACGCATAATTTACCACAAAAAGGTTTCAATGGAAACAAAAAAATCAATGCCTTTTGCCCACGATCTGGACCCTTTTCAAATTGGAAAATCCAATGAATTCTTGACTTTCTAAAGTATTCGGCGTTAGAAGGAAGCGGCAGAATCTGAAAAACCCATGCCGTAATGGTTGTGCCGGTCCGGTACATGACGGAGCCGAGCCAGGCGGAGCGCATTTATGAACACGGATGAAAACAGAGTTCCCATTCAAAAACTCCAGGGGCACCACTGTTTTGCATGTGGAACCGACAATCCCATCGGACTGAACATGCAGTTTTACCGTTTGGGAGACAGGGTCTGTTCGGACATTACGTTAGAGCGGAACCATGAAGGATGGGAAGGCATGGCCCACGGCGGCATCATCTCCACACTGCTCGATGAGGTGATGAGCTGGACCGTGCTCTATTTCAAGCGAACCTTCCTGGTCACCCGAAAAATGGCCATCAAGTACATCAAACCGGTTTCTCTCGGCGTACCGTTGACCGTGAGGGGAGAAATTCTGGATGAACCGGGCCACTCAAAAATTGAAATTCAAGGCGAGATTGTGGATGCGGCGGGAAAGCTTCTGGTCAGAAGCCACGGCGAATTTGTAATGCTGGCTGAAAATCAGTTTTCTTCTGTTTCCCAGGGCCTGAAACAGGAAATGATGAACCTGTTTGAGAATTTCAAATGACTCAATCCAAGCCAAAAGGATTACACCCCATGCCTACAGATTCAAAGAGACAAACCGTTTCCATTGTACGCTATGAAAAACCGCTGGATTCAGTGAGAAAAGCGGTTGATCTCAGCCGGGGGCTCGATCATCTCCCCCCAAACGCAAGCGTATTTATCAAACCCAACATCGTTTTCTGGAGCCGGGGTGGCCCCTTTCATGGTGTCATTACCACGTCGAGGGTGATTGAAGATATGGTGGTTATCCTGAAGGAAAGGGGGATTGAAAAAATATGCATCGATGAAGGAATCGTGTTTTTTGACCCGAAAGACCGGAAAACACCCGCCCACACATTCGAGACCCTCGGCTACAACACCCTGAAAAAGAGGTATGGCGTCAGCGTGGTAAAAAGGAAAACCGGATTTTGACATGGACCTGTTCAGGGTGAAATGAAAGTGCCCTATTTGAGATATGGCGCTCTGAGACCTTTCTTGAAAATCTTACCGGAACCGGTCTTGGGAAGGGCTTTCAGAAAATCCACACTCTTGGGTGTTTTGTAACCCGCCAGATCCTTTCGACAGGAGATGATGATCTCCTCTTCGGTCACCGAACGTCCTTCCTTTAGCACCACACAGGCTTTGACCGCTTCTCCCCAATGGGCATCCGGCACACCGATAACCGCCACTTCCAGCACATGGGGATGCATGTAGAGAACATTTTCCACTTCCGATGAATAGACGTTCTCCCCACCGGTAAGGATCATGTCCTTTTTTCGGTCCACAATATTCACGTACCGCTCCCGGTCCATGACCGCCAGATCCCCGGTATACAACCAGCCGTCCCGAATGGCCTTTTCGGTCTCATCGGGCAACCGCCAGTACCCGGGCGTCACCGTATCCCCTTTCACAATGATCTCACCCACCTGCTTTTCGTCCATGGCCACATCGTTCCCCTCTTCGTCCACCACCCGAAGGCTCACGCCGATGAATTCGCGACCGGTTTTGGCTTTGAAATTCAACTGCGCTTCAGCGGACAGGGTTTTCAGGTGATCTTTCAGAATGGAGAGGGTCAGATAGGGGCTGGTCTCCGTCATGCCGTAGGTCTGGATATAATCACACCCGAAGGCATCGATAATTTTTCGCACAGTCTCGGGCGCAATGGGCGCGCCGCCGCTTAAAATAACCCTCAGGCTGGAATAGTCAAATTTCCCCACGTCGGGGTGGTTCACCATCATGTTGAGCATGGTGGGAATCAAATTGCTGAGGGTGATCTTTTCTTCCTGGATCAGGCGACACACTGTCCCCGCATCAAAGGAGGGCACCAGCACATGTGTTCCGCCCACCCAGCTAATCGCAAAGGTGGCCCAGGCATCCGCCAAGTGGAAAAGCGGCGCCACATGAAACCACCGGTCGCGGTCGGTGAGATGCAGCTCCGCAATGGTGCCAAGGGCATGGCATTTGACATTCTTGTGGGTCAGCATGACCCCTTTGGGCTGGCCGGTGGTGCCGCTGGTATAATAGAGATGGGCCACATCATCATCGGATATGGCGGGGGCCGGAGGCGGTTGATCGGGGTGGTTTTTCAACAGCGCTTCGTATGCTGTATCTTCCCCATTCAACACATGGGAATCGGTCCGCGTCCAGATGATTTTTTCCAGGGTTGGCACACTTTGGGGAAGAGCTTTCGCTTTTTCATAAAAGGCGCCCTGCGCGATCAACATGCGTGACTCGCTGTCGTTCAATATGCCCGCCAGTTCTTTGGCGGACAGCCGGTGGTTGAGCGAAACGAGAATAATCCCCAGGTGGGCCGCCGCAAAATAAGCCTCAAGAAATTCGTGGGTGTTTTCGTGGAGTACCGCCACCCGGTCGTTTCTCTCGATGCCAAGATCCAACAACCCCTGTGCCAGGCGCCAGACCCTTGCAGCCAACTCCCGATAGGTCATGCGGAGATCACCGCAAACCACAGCCTCTTTCTCCGGATGAAGGCGAACGGCCTTGGGAAGCAATTCATTCAGACCCATAATGCTCTCTCCTTCTTGATCTTTTAATCCCGATCTCACAACCCGAAAAAAATCTACTCGTCCTCATAAACATTGGCAATACAGCACAGGAATGTGGCAGGCTCGGTGTCGGACAGATTTTTCATGCCATGGGGTTCCATGCTGGGAATATAGATGGCGTCCCCCGGCCCGCAGATTTTGCTGAAAACTTGTTCATTGGTTTCCAGATCAACCTGCCAGCATTCAAAATGTCCGGTGAGGATGTACATGGTCTGATGATAAAAATGGTTGTGAATGGGAATTTCCCCTCCCGGTTCGGTTGAAAAATGGCGCAGGCCGTATTCGGGTGTACCCATATCATCCTCGCCGCATTTGCTCAACCAGCGCACGCTGACGCCCTTCACCTCATGGACTTTTCCCCGGTAGGGAAATTTATCAATTTTTATACTCTCGCAGTCTTTGAAATTTTGAACAATCATTATTCTACCTCCCCATCAGTACCTTATCACCTGGTTTTCTGTCATAAAAAACAAGAAGTTCATGGGCTGAAAAACTTAAAACTCAAAACTTGATGGTCTCGTAAAAAGTCACAAATTCATCTATAGATGGCGTTGTAAAAGGTTCCATATACAAGGCGTAGTGGTTTTTCAGGATCGTAGGCATACATGTCGTATGTTGAGATTCTGGAAAATCACTGCAACGCAGTAGATGGGACTTTTTACAACGCCATCAAAACTGCGGCTTCGCCGCTTTAGTGTTTATACCCCCCGGCAGTTTCCTCAGTGAGTGGCGTACTGACCGGATTCTTCTCAAAATAATCAACAGATCGCCGCAGATCGCCTAATAGCAGGTCACCGAGATCCCGGCTGACACCGTGGCGCACCAGAATACGTTGAATCACCAGGTCCTCCCGGTTGGCGGGCATGGAATAAGCCGGCACCTGCCATCCGCGGCTTCTCAGCCGGTCTGCAAGATCATAAAGGGTGAACCCCGGATTAATGCCATCCTTCAGCGACCAGCAAAGTGCCGGAATCCCGCCCCGCCCGTCGTAGATCACATTGAACAGCCCCATTTTTCGGATCTCATCGGCCATATAGGCGGCAGTATGATAACATGCCTGGTGAATTTTGCGATAGCCTTCTTTGCCCAATCGCAAAAAATTATAGTACTGAGCCACAACCTGCCCCCCGGGTCTTGAAAAATTGAGGGCAAACGTCGCCATATTGCCCCCCAGATAGTTAACCCGGAAAATCAAATCATCCGGCAGATCGTTACGCTCCCGCCAGACCACCCAGCCGACACCTAAGGGGGCCAGACCGAACTTGTGCCCGGAGGCATTGATGGATTTGACGCGCGGCACACGAAAATCCCACAACAGATCGGGATCCACAAAGGGTGCTAAAAAGGCCCCGCTGGCGCCATCCACATGGATGGGGATATCGAAATCCGTATTTTTTTGAAGCGTGTCCAGAGCATCAGCCACTGCCTCAACCGGCTCATACTGGCAGGTGAAAGTGACGCCCAGGGTGGGCACCACACCGATGGTATTTTCATCACAGCGCTTGATCACCTCCTCCGGGGTCATGATCAAACGGTTCCCCTCCATAGGGATCTCCCGCAGTTCCACATCCCAGTAACGAGCGAACTTATGCCAGCAGATCTGCACGGGACCGCATATCATATTGGGCTTATCCGTTGCCTTACCTTTGGCACGCATCTTCCCCCGCCACCGCCATTTCATGGCCATCCCGCCCAGCATGGCTGCCTCGCTGGAGCCGGTGGTGGAGCATCCCAAGGTACCTTTCGCATCAGGCGCGTGCCACAGATCCGCCAGCATATGCACGCAGCGCGCCTCCACCTCGGCGGTCTGGGGATACTCATCTTTGTCGATCATGTTCTTGTCGATGCACTCGTCCATGAGCTGGTGGACTTCCGGCTCAATCCACGTGGAGCAGAAGGTTGCCAGATTCTGACGCGAATTGCCATCCAACATCAACTCATCGTGTACCGCCTGATAGACATGGCGGGGATTTCGCTCAACTTCGGGAAACCTGTATTTCGGCATTCTTGATGAAAGGTCCGTCGATGCATACACATCGTCCAAGATACTTTCCTTTGCTGAATCATTATTATTTAGTGCCATTCGTCATTCCCCTTTCCTATGCAATGAAGCACATGGGCATAGTGGTTGGTGGGACCGTGCCCGGCCCCAAAGTCCAGCCCCAGGGCGATGGCCCGGGTGATGAACTCTTTTGCCTTCTCCACCGCTTCCGGCACCGTGCATCCTTGAGCCAGCAGGGTTGCCAGGGCCGCCGAGAAGGTACAACCGGTGCCATGGGTATTCCGATTGCTGAGTCGCGGAGACGTAAAGTCGCGGAGACGTAAAGGTCTGAACGTCTTTTCCATCAAAGAGCAGGTCCACGGCATCCCCCTTCAGGTGTCCCCCCTTGACCAGAACATAAGGGGTGCCAAGACGATGGATCTCCCTGGCAGCCGCCTCCATGGCATCCAGGTCCTCCACGGGAAAACCGCACAAATCCGAAGCTTCGGGGAGGTTGGGGGTGACCACATGGGCCAGAGGCAGGAGGACCTCCTTTACGCTGACCCTGGCCTCCCGGGACAAAAGCACATCCCCCCCCTTAGCCACCATGACCGGATCCACCACCAATCCCGCCACAGGGTACTTTTGCAACTGCTCCGCCACCCCCACCACGATCTCCGGGGTGGCAAGCATGCCTGTTTTGGCCCCGTCGGCCCCATAGTCCAACAGGACCGATGTCATCTGCTTCTGAATGAATTCCACCGGCACCGGGTGCACCCCCTGAACCCCCAGGGTGTTCTGAGCCGTCAGGGCCGTGATGGCACTCATGCCGTACCCCCCCAGAACGGTGATGGTCTTCAAATCCGCCTGAATACCCGCGCCGCCCCCGGAATCGGAACCGGCGATGGTCAATATCCGCTTCATCCACTACCTCCCATATTCTCTCGTAAACCTGGTCAAGCGTCCTTCCGTCCCTGGAAAAGACCCATGAGGATCAGATAGGAGCCCCGCTGCCAAAAGACTGGGGATGGAGGAGCCCCAGGCCGGCTGCTGCCGCAGGAAATGATAAAACCCGAATCCCGCAGCCCAGGCCACGAAGGCCCATGGATTAAAACCCCCCATGTACCAGTAAGTCTTAATGGGGTCCGTGCCGGTTTGGAAGTATTTTCCACGCCTGAAGAAAAAATAGTCCGCCAGGACCACCCCGAAAAGGGGCCAGAAAACCGAACCAAAATAAAGAGCAGAAAACCCTCGTAAGCCGTGGCCGGGAACATGAGCGCCAACAACGTCCCCAGTACCCCGCACGTCAGACTCCCCCGCCTCTCGCCCATACGGGGCCAGATATTGAGAGCCGATACCGCAGCATGACACCGGTCCATCCCACCAATTGCACCAAGTTGAGGACCGTAGCGAAGTAAGACCCGCAAATCCCGAAAGACGGCCTCACCGCCACCACGGTGGGGAAACCGGTTTTGCTTCCGGTGAACCCACCAAAGGCCATGGGTGTATTCCCGATGAGGTGCCCCAGAAGAATCACCAGGAACCCCGTCGCAAGACCCATGGGGATGAAAAAGGCCCCCGCCCAGAGAAGGAAGAAACCCATCCCGCTAAGATTTCGGTCTTGGGGTCCAATCGGTTCTATCCCTTTATTTCCGGTCATGGGAATCCCCCCACAAAAAAAGCCACTTTCTTCCAAAGAAGAAAAGCGGCTCAAAGGAACCACCCAACACGAATCGCCGGGGATACTTCACGGCCGAGCCTCTTCCCTTCGCTGGCATTACCCAGTTCAGATTCTAAGGCGATCCAACTCTCAGAAAAACCACTCCTAGCGGTAGAGAGGAGCATAATGCTGCAATGACAGCATGTCAAGAAATTCGAATCATCCTTCACAAACAACTCCTAACGAGAATTCTCTTTCATTGCGGCTATTGACAAAAATTGGCGTATAAGAATATCATAGGAAAAGCAGAGGAGAAGCGAAATGAAAAAGAAAATGCGTCGGAGTTTGAAGTTTTTACCCTTTGTGTTCTGTTTTTTAAGCAGTCTGTTTTTTGGGATAAACACCACAGGTGCAGCTTCGGAGATGTTCATGTCAAAGGGAGAGGCCATTTATGTGCCCGTCTATTCCCATATCTACAGCGGCGACCGGGAACACCCTTTTTATCTGACCGCCACCCTCAGTGTTCGAAACACGGATCCGAAACATGCCATTACCATTCTCTCCGTGGACTACTATGATTCAAAAGGAAAACTGCTGAAGCCATACCTTGAAAACCCGGTCATTCTCAAACCCCTTGCCACAAACCGCTACATCATCAAGGAATCGGACAAAAGCGGTGGATCTGGCGCCAATTTCATTGTGAAATGGAAATCCAGCGTGAAAGTCAATGCGCCCATTGTTGAGAGCATTATGATCAGCACCAAAACCCAGCAGGGCATTTCGTTCATTTCCCGGGGGCGGGTCATTCAGGAATGAATCCGCGTGGATACAAAATATCATGATCTAAAGCGGCAAAGCCGCAGTTTTAAGTTTTAGGTTTTAGGTTTTTCAGTCAATGAACTTCTTGTTTTTTGTGACAGAAAACCAGCTGATAAGGGTCTAAACCACGAGACATAAATAATAAAAAATACTGATGGGAGGAATACCATGTTTGATGACATTACGGAAAAAATTGAAACGGTGATGGACCAGCTCAATAAACTAAGAGGTCATCTTTGACTTAGATAACCAGAAACTCAAGCTGGAAGAACTGGAAAACCTCATGAGCAAAGCTGATTTCTGGCAAAGGGACCAGGACGAGATATCCCGGTTAAACCAGAAACGGTCGGCCCTCAGCGAACAGATTAATACGTGGCAGGATCTCTTCACTCAAGCCGAGGATGCCGGGCTATTGGCGGAAATGGCCACTGAAGAGAAGGATGCGTCTACGCTCAAAGAGGTTAGCCGGGATGTGGAAAGCCTCGAGGAAAATATTAAAGGCCTGGAGCTCAGATCTCTTCTGGGCAAACCCGACGACCGGCGGAATGCCATTGTCGCCATTAATGCGGGGGCCGGCGGGACCGAAGCCCAGGACTGGGTGGAGATGCTCTTCAGGATGTATGTCCGGTGGGCTGAGGCCAAGGGGATGAAGGTCCGGGTCATTGATTACCTGGCAGGCGATGAAGCAGGTGTCAAGAATGTGGACTTTACGGTGACGGGGGCTTACGCCTATGGCTATCTGAAATCAGAGCACGGCATCCACCGCATGGTCCGGATTTCGCCTTTTGACGCAACGGGTCGAAGACACACCTCTTTTGCCTCCGTTTCAGTGCTTCCGGAGGTGGATATAGACATCAACATTGAAGTGGAGGACAGTGATTTGCGAATTGACACCTTTCGGGCGAGCGGTCCCGGGGGGCAACATGTCAACAAAACCAGTTCGGCCATAAGGATCACGCATCTGCCGACTAAAATCGTGGCTCAGTGCCAGAATGAAAAATCACAGCATCGTAATAAAGAAATGGCCATGAAGGTGCTGAAATCGAAGCTCTACGATCTGGAAAAGAATAAGCTGGATCTGAAAAAGCAGGAAATGCACGACACTCAGAAAGATATTTCATGGGGAAGCCAGATTCGTTCCTATGTTTTCAATCCATACAGGATGGTGAAAGATCACCGCACCCATCTCGATAATGGAAATGTGGAAAAGGTGATGGATGGGGGGATTGATCCTTTCATCGATGCGTACCTGCGGATGAAGTAGTTGCTTATCCTTCCTGATAACTGCTAAGGGCTTGCCGCTGAGAAACAAATTTAGTAAAAATCCCGGCCGATCATGCTTTGGTAGTTGTTTAAACGAATCAAGAGAGTGCGTAAGGAACAAGGAGTCGCTCATGAAAAAGCTGACGAGAAGGGATTTTGTTAGGTTAGGCATAAAAATTGCGGCACTTACAGGAATTTCTCCGTATGCCCTTCCAAAGATAGTGAATGCTCTGGAAGAACTCGCGGGAAAAAATGCTCCTGTTTTGTGGCTCCAGGGTCAAAGTTGTTCAGGATGTTCGGTATCCCGGCTCAACTCCGCTGCTCCCGGGCCTGCGGAAATATTGACAGAATCCGGGTAGGAGATGGCCTGAACGACCATCCCCTCCCGACAGAACGGCTCGTACCGGCCAGGTAAGCCGCTCCTCGATCAGCAACTGAACAAAGGAAGTTCAAGAGGTTTCT
>JAFCZI010000186.1 GCA_019314425.1 Deltaproteobacteria bacterium
CATACTTACCTGTCTGAACTTGGCGACACCATGATCAACGATGGCCTGCATATTATGGGCAAGGCTCCGGAAAATGACCGGCTGGTGGAGTTTCTTGTGCAGCTTACCCGTCTTTCCAACGGAGACGTCCCTTCTTTACGTGAATCTATTCTGGGTGCTTTGGGGTATGACTATGATGAACTTCTGGTCAATAAGGGTAGGGTACTTCCCCATTTTAAAGGGAAAACCGGGGGACAGATTATACAGAGCGCCCATGAATCAGGGCTGTCCATGGTAAAAAAGCTGGAAGAAAACCGGTTTGATACTGCCTTTATTGATACGATTGTTGAATCCTGCCTGGGCCGCAGTAATATAAGTGTGGCCGCATCTTTGAGCTACATTTCTGAAGTATTGACGCCCAATATCAGACTGGTTACCGAGGAAATTGATTCAAGCCTTACCGGGTTTAATGGCGGGTTTGTTTTGCCTGGACCATCAGGAGCGCCTACCCGTGGTCAGGCCGATATTCTGCCTACCGGTAAAAATTTTTATTCGGTTGATCCAAACAAGATTCCCACCCCTGGAGCTTGGGAAGTGGGGAAAAGACTCGGTGACGCCTTAATTGAACGCTGCCTTGATGAAACCGGAAAATATCCGGAAAACATAGGAATCATTGTCTGGGGCGGTTCCACCATGCGCAGCAAGGGGGATGATATTGCCGAGATTTACTATCTCATGGGAGTAAAGCCGATCTGGGCCAAAGGCAGCGGGAATGTAACCGGTCTGGAGGTGATCGCCCTGTCTGAACTGGGCCGCCCCCGTCTCGATGTGACCCCGAGGATTTCAGGGTTTTTTCGGGATTCGTTTCCAAACCTCGTGGAGCGGATTGATGAGGCTGCCCGAATTGTGGCTGCCTTAAAGGAATCGCCGGAGGCCAATATTCTGCGGCGCAATGTTTTGCTTGATATGGAAACCTACCTGAAAGATGGTTTGAGCCGGGAAGACGCTTTCCGGGAGGCTGGTTTTCGTATCTTCGGCTGTCCGCCGGGCACATACGGAGCAGGGGTATCCGAGCTTGTTGAATCCAAAAACTGGAAAACCCAGGAAGATCTGGGAAATAACTACATCCGCTATGCAGCCCATGCCTACGGCAAGGGGAGCTACGGCAAACAGAAGCCGGCCGCATTCCGCAAGCTTCTTTCCCGCATGGATGTGACTGTTAAAAATGAGGATTCCAGGGAATACGACATGATGTCATGCACTGATTTTTACAACTACTACGGCGGTCTTATCGTGGCGGCAAAGACCGTGCGCGGCAAGCTGCCTTTTGCACTGGTGGGCGACAGCGCCGATCCCGAAAGGGTGAAGATGCGCACCACCTTTGAGGAGGCAAAGCATGTTCTGCGGTCCCGCCTTGTTAATCCCAAATGGTTAGATGGAATGAAACGTCACGGGTATAAAGGCGCCGGGGATATTTCCCACATGATGGACGTGGTCCTTGGCTGGGATGCCACCGCGGAAGTGATCGACGACTGGATGTATAAAACAATTGCGGAAAAATATGCCCTTGATCCGGAAATGCAAAAATGGATGAAGCAAGTAAATCCGTATGCTTTGCAAAACATCTTGGACAAACTTATCGAGGCGATCAGCCGGGGCATGTGGAATGCTGACAAGGATATGGAAAACGAGCTGCGGGAGGCATACCTGGATATGGAAGGTGAGATTGAAGAACTTACGGAATAGGAGATGTAACAGCATGTCCTGCCGTGTTGCATGTGCGCTTGCAGTTTTTTGGATGGTTTTTTTTCCATGGATTTGCATGCCAGCTTTCGCGGTTGAGCATACGGACTCTATTATTATCACTGCCGATGATATAAAAAAGATGAATGTTCGCAAGATAGCCGATGTGCTCAATCAGCTTCCGGGTCTTAAGGCCGGGGACTCATCTGTTTCGATTCAGGGTTCCTATAAAGTAAAGGTACTGCTGGACGGTCGTCCCATAAACGACCCCACTTCCAGCCATGGCTCTGTTAAATTCGATCTCGTATCTATTGATAATATAGAAAAAATTGAAATCTATAAAGGCAAGGGCGCTTTAAAGTACGGCGATGATGCCAGCGGCGGAGTCGTTCTTATCACGACTCGGAAGATCGATAAATTCCAGGGAAATATTAAATTCTACTGGGGAAATTATGAAACCTCCAGTTACAGTGCTAATTGCCGCGCAAGAAAGCAAGCTTTTGGCATCGGCCTGTCCGCCGGATATGATTACAGCGATGGATACCAGGTCAATGGCGATCGTAAAAAGAGACGTGCCGGCTGTAAACTCGAATATATGCCGGAAAATGGATTAAAAATGGCGGTTTCAGCCGATTGCTTGAAAGATGAGCGGGGTCTTAGCGGTCGATCTGAATATTCAACTCCTCATTCCAGAAAAGAGAGTGAAATGGCCTCTTATGCTTTGACCGTAAAGGTTAAGGGCGTAGATATTGAAACATTTTATAATGATGCTGAAACCAAAAACATGGATTCTGACCGAGGCGTTGACAATTCCATAACCGTAAAAAAAATCGGTGAAGATATTACCTCCTCTATTGAGTTTGGAAGATGGGGAACTGTAAACTACGGGGCTGCTTTTCGCTGGGGAGAAGCGGAAAGCAGCCGCTTTGATCTTAAAAACGAGCATTCTTTTTCTCTGTTTGCCACGAATGCCGTCTCTTTTGAAACCCTTTCGCTGAGACTTGCTTTTGGACTGCGGGGAAGTTCCTACTCTGAATTTGATACAACCGTCAATCCGGAGGCCAGGATTTCATATAAAAAAGACAAATGGTCGCTTTCATTTAACTACAACCGGACCAATAATATTCCTTCTTTTTACCAGCGTTACGATAAAACCGGCACCAAGGAGCCTAACCCGGATCTTGATATGGAGAAATCGGATAACTTCAGCCTTTCTCTGTTCACGGAAGTGTCCGGCAGACTGTCAGGGGGAGTGTCTCTTTTTTATAACCGGATCAGCGACCGGATTACATACGTATTAGGGGATAACGGCATCGGCAGGTATGAAAATTTTGGCAAGGTAACCTATAAAGGTTGTGATATCCTAATCAACTTGAAAATTCTGAACACTCTCTCTTTGAAAACGACGTATACCTATCTCAAGGCCATCAACGAGGATACCGGGCTCTGGATGACGGCCAAGCCCCGTCACAGGGTTTATGCGGATCTTTCCTTTTGCCCGGCCGAATGTTTTTCCGTTATTTTCAACCTGAAATATGAATATAGACAGTATACCCGTTCAGATAACAAGGCTTCGGTGCCTAAACGCACGATCGGAAACATCAGGTTTGAATACAGCCCTGATTATATTGCGGGACGCTTTGGACGAGTAGAACTTTTTGGAGAGGTCAAAAATCTCCGGGACAAAAACTATCTTTACGGCGACGGCTGGTTAGCCCCGCCCCGGACCTGGATTTGCGGTTTGAATTACAGGTTTTGAAACACAACGATATGACCAAAACATATCCCTTTACAGCCATTGTGGGTCAGGAAGATTTGAAGCTGGCTCTGCTGCTGAACGCGGTTAATCCGAAGATCGGCGGAGTTTTGATCCGGGGAGAAAAGGGGACCGCAAAGTCGACCGCGGTGCGGGCCCTGGCGGATATTTTGCCGCAAATCGAGGTTTTTGAAAACGATCCTTTTCAGCTCGACCCGGCCCGGGAACTTGATTTTTACCGGGAATGCATGTTAACTGTTTACGGTCAGAAGATATCCTCCCCGGAGTTGGTCAAAACGGTCAGGCGTAAGGTGCGGGTGGTGGAACTGCCGGTAGGTGCTACTGAGGACCGGGTTGTGGGGACTCTCGACCTTGAGCAGGCCCTTAAAAAAGGTGAAAAAAGGATCGAACCGGGAATCCTGGCGGCCGCTCACCGGGGAATTCTATATGTGGACGAGGTCAACCTTCTGGATGATCACGTAGTGGATCTGTTGCTTGATTCTGCGGCCATGGGTGTTAATACCATTGAACGCGAGGGGGTTTCGTTTTCCCATCCGGCTCACTTTACCCTGGCAGGAACCATGAATCCGGAAGAGGGGGAATTGCGGCCCCAGCTTTTGGACCGTTTCGGGCTATGTGTGCTTGTGGCGGGGACCCGGGATCCCGAAGAGCGGGTAACTATTATGGAGCGGCGGGCCGCTTTTGACGAGAACCCGGCTGCTTTTTGCGGGGAGTGGGAAAGAGCTTCAGAAGAACTTGTCGGGAAAATTGAAAGCGCTATTGCGCTTTATCCGGAGGTGACCATTGAACGGCGGTTTCTGTTTGAAATTGTCTCTTTTTGCCTCGACGTGGGTGTGGACGGTCATCGGGGAGATATTATCATGCTGAAGACTGCCAAGACCATGGCCGCCTGGCATGGCCGTCGGGAAGTGGTTTCAGCGGACATCGAGTTTGCCGCGGAACTGGTCCTGCCGCACCGGGTGCGGCGTCAACCGCTTCAGGAGATTGGAGAAAATGTGAAAAATCTACGGGGAAAAAATGATCCGGATCGAAAACCTGAAAAAAACATACAAAAACATTGAGGCCCTGAAAGGGATCAGCTTCAGAGTCCCTTCAGGTGAGCTCTTTGCGTATCTTGGTCCGAACGGAGCCGGCAAAACAACAACCATCCGGATTTTAACCGGGCTTACCCGGCGGACTTCAGGAGACGCCTGGCTGGCCGATTTTCATGTTGAGCGTGAAAGTTTGAAAGCCAGGCGCAACTTCGGTCTGGTGATGCAGTCTATCAATCTCGATCAGGAGCTTTCCGTATTCGAAAACCTGGATATTCACGGGCGTCTTTTTAATATGCCTGCGGTTGAACGCCGCGAAAAGATCGATGAGCTGCTGGCCTATGTCGATCTTATTGATCGTAAGAAAAGCCTGGTGAAACAGCTTTCCGGCGGTTTGAAACGGCGTCTAATGATCGCCCGGGCCCTGGTTCATTCCCCGGAGATTCTGTTTTTAGATGAACCCACAGTAGGGCTGGATGCCAGTATCCGACGTCTGATCTGGGCCTTGATCAAGAAGATTCAGAAGAGAGGAACTACAGTTTTTTTAACAACCCATTACATTGAGGAGGCTGAGTTTTTGGCCGACCGGGTGGCCTTTCTGAACGAGGGAAAGATTGTGGTCATCGATACACCTCAAAGATTGATGACGCAAACCGGAACCTGGGCTATCGACCGGATGGACGATGAAAAAATGGAAACGGTTTATTTTAAAACCAGGTCGCAGGCGGATGCTTTTATTGCAAAACAACAGGAAAGCTATACCCTGCGACGGGTAAACCTGGAAGATTCATTC
>JAFCZI010000469.1 GCA_019314425.1 Deltaproteobacteria bacterium
TCTTATTTATCGTCTGGTCGGAAATCTGCTTCGATTTGAGCGCACTGGATCTCATTCAGATTTGTTTTGAATTTAATTACCCTGACCTTTCCCCCCTCAGTGGTTTCGCCCCCCAAAAAATTCCCGCCCAAAAGGGCGATTTTTTTTCGTTTGATGCCTGACTGAACCTCCTCAACTTACTCGCCCTTCAAATTTTGCTTTGTTTGCCAATTGCTCTTTGTGCCCCCGACCCGGCATCAATGGTGGTTGTTTACATCCTTCCGCTTTTTATGATCGAAATCAGTAACCAGAACCCCATAAAACCTGCGATCAAAAAGCCAACCAACCCAATAACCGGTATCTCATGCCACTTGGGTGGAATTCCCGACAGAACAATAAGACCCGAGCCAATCACCAGGGATGCCAGGACGATAGCAAAGGAAAGCCGGTTACTGATCCGGTCATTGGCGATGTTCAAACTCTATCTTTATTTTGCCCCGCCTTGCCAGCTTGAGAATTGCCCGAATCTCTCCGGGTATATCCTTTAAAAGATGAAACAGTTCAGTTCCGGAATGTGACATATCCTCGGCAATTCTGCGAGGGTGTAAACGATCGAATTGAATACGCTTCATAAATGGGGTTGCCTGTTCGACAACATCCAAATCCGGATCGAGTAGCAGGCCGAGACCTTCTACGGTACTCAGGGCTTTGATCATCAGGAACAGATCAGGGGGGATGCTCAGGTGATGCTTTGTCGCGACCTCCAGGATCTTGAGCAACAGCGCCCCCAGTTCCACGTCTTTCAGGGGGCGATAGCAATGCTGGTCCATAAACTCGGCCACATCTTTTTGAAGAACGGGATAATCCGGCTCATTCTCTGGCAGGGTGAGCTTTATCAAGGCATCTGTTGCCTCTCTCTCATTCCGATGGACGATACTCATGATAAGGTTGGCGAAACGTTCCCGCGTTTCCAGGTCGAGCCGTCCCATCATGCCGAAATCTATATAGCAGATAATATTATCCGGAAGGATAAAGATGTTGCCCGGATGGGGGTCCGCATGAAAAAAGCCATGAATAAATATCTGCTTCATGATCAGGTCGAGACCCCGTCGGGCAATTATACGTCTATCAAACCCCTCATTATCCAGCCGGTCAATTCTGGAAGGCTTCACGCCACTTATGTGTTCCATGGTAAGAACCCGCGATGTTGTTGTTTCGCGATATACCTGCGGCACATAAACCGTGGACTCATCTTCAAATTGCCTGGAAAATCGCTCTATGTGAGCCGCTTCCAACGTATAATCCAGTTCCTTCTCTAACGTACGGGCAAATTCTTTCACAACCCTTGTGGGGCGCTGGATATCCCAGCCTTCCAAATGATGCTCCATCAAGCCTGTCAGGTGCATCATGATTTCGATATCCACTTCAATCGTCTGATGGATACGGGGCCGTTGGATTTTGACAACTACCTCCTTCCCATCAAGCGTTCTTGCTCTGTGGACTTGACCGATCGATGCGGTGGCAAGAGGCTCTTCATCGAAACTTGCAAAGACCTGCTCAATTGGGTTTTGTAGATCCTTTATAATGACGGCCTCCACCTCTGAGAATGGAATCGGCGGTACCTGATCCTGAAGTTTGGAAAGCTCCGTCATAAATTCAACTGGCAACAAATCGGGCCGGGTAGAGAGAATCTGGCCCATCTTGAGGAAGGTGGGACCCAGTTCCTCCAAAACCATCCTTGCCCGGGCTGCACGGGTGAGCGTTTCTATTTTCCCCCTACGCTTACGGGAGATTAGCTGTAACCCGATTTCCAGATAATGTTCGATCTTGAGAGCATCAACCAAGTCTCCAAAACCATATTTAAAGAGCACCGTTAAAATTTGGCGGTAACGCTGCATGTGGCGCCAACACTACCGATTTTCAAAAATGCCAAAAAATTCTCCTTAGCTGTGCCGATATGTACGAAGTGATTTTGTGTACTCTGTAAGAAACTTCATACACCAACATCTTATAGATTTGTATGATGTCTGGTCAAAGGTTTACCAAAGGAAACCCAAGATGAAGACACCACTA
>JAFCZI010000187.1 GCA_019314425.1 Deltaproteobacteria bacterium
GAATCAACGAGTGACCGTACGGCGGCGTGAAAACCGTCTATGTGTGTTCCCGAATAGCTCGGGGTTGACACGGACACTATTTCAGGTGATTTTCCACGAGCATCGTTTTTTTTATAATTCTTGAGTATTAGCTCTACATCATCCCCGATGGTTTCACTTAAACAGGTGCTCGCAATGCCGATCAGTTCCGGTTTGTACTGTGCTATGATATTCTGTATGGCCAGTTTTAAATTCGCGCCGCCTCCGAATATGGCGGTTTCCTCCGTGAAATTTGAAGATGCGATATCTATGGGCTCATTAAAATGGCTTATTAAATATCGACGTATATAGGTCGAGCACCCCTGCGATCCGTGAAGCAGACCAACAGCGTTTGCCACGCCTTTAAAAACAAAGGATGCCCCCAGAGGACTGCAAAGCTTGCACGCATTTCTGGTGGGAGTGTATTTTTCTTTTGCCGGGGCGCTCATTTTATATATCCTCCCATGATATCTTTCGGGATGTTGTTTTTTCCTCTTTCCGGCGCGAACTGCCACACGGGGCTGGATACCGAGGCGTAAACCTCTTTTGCAAAATTCAGCATGCCGCTGTAACCTGCGAGGGAGATCTTCCTTTCATGGTTATGATCGCAAAATCCTATACCTAATTTATAGGCCATGGGTCTTTCCTTTACGCCGCCCACAAAAAGATCCACCCCTTTTTCAAGGCAGTATTTTGAAAGCTCCAACGGGTTGGCGTCGTCGACGATTACGGTTCCTTCCTCGCACATATCCCTTAACAGTTCATAATCCTGTTCGTTCCCTGTTTGAGATCCGGCCAGAACCACTTCCATGCCGAGCGATCTTAAGGCCTTTATCATGGAAAAGGCCTTAAACGCGCCGCCGACATATATGGCGGCCCGTTTCCCGGAAAGGATTTTTTTGTATTTTTTGATCTCCGGAGAAATCGCCCCGATCTCTTCACGCACGATCTCCTTGGCACGCTGCATAATTTGCAGATTATCCTTAAAAAAACCGGCAACATCATAAAGGGCCTTCGACATATCCTCTATCCCGAAATATGACACCCTTAAATAGGGAATGGCGTATTTTTCTTCCATTAGCTTGGCCAGGTGCAGCATCGACCCCGAACATTGCACCACATTCAACTTTGCGCCATGAGAACGGCTGACCTTATCGACGCGGCCATCTCCCGTAAAAACCGCAGCCACTTCGAGCCCCATTTTTTCGTAGTATTTTTTTATGGTCCATGACTCGCCCGCAATATTGAATTCACCCATTATATTAAGGCTGTATTGGCCTATATTTTCAGTTGATCCCGTGCCGACAAGATGCGCCAGGGCTTCGCAGGCAGCCTTATACCCGTCTTTCTTGGTCCCTTTAAACCCTTCGGAATGAACCGGCAGAACCGGAATCCCTTTTTCTTTTGACGCGCGGCGGCACACGGAATCAATATCATCTCCTATAATGCCGATAATACAAGTCGCATAAACAAATGCCGCTTTGGGATGATACAGATCTATAAGCGTGTCAAGCGCCTGATATAACTTCTTTTCACCACCAAAGACAATATCCCTCTCCTTAAGATCGGTTGAAAAACTCATGCGGTGGAGCTGGGGGCCGGATGACAGCGCCCCCCTGATATCCCACGTGTATGAAGCACAGCCGATCGGCCCGTGGATAAGATGAAGCGCGTCCGCGATTGGGTACAGCACCACGCGCGACCCGCAGAAGACACATGCCCTCTGGCTTACGGCGCCCGCCAGACTCTTTTTTTCGCACTCGATCTCAAACGCTTCTTCGCCCTTGCGGTATATCTGTTTTTCTCTTTCTTTTAATATCCCTATGCTTTCCATATTCGCCTCACAATTTACATCACAAGATCGAATGCAATTTCCGTTGAGTCCCTGTCGATACGGTCCATCAATGCTTCGAGTATCTTTTCCAGGATTCGCATTCCGCCCCGATAACATACCATCGGAAAGTAGCTGTGCCCGATCCTGTCAAGGATGGGAAACCCGAACCTGATAAACGGGATGTCCTCGTCCCTGGCGATATACTTGACATAAGTATTGCCCATGAGAAGATCCACGGGATCATTTTTGACCCATTGATGGAAAAGCATCATATCCTTGCCGCTTGCAATGTTGACGTCATGCGGAATATCTTCCGTTATTTCTTTGATCCGTTTTTCGAAATTCTTGTCCTTTGTTCCCGTAAGGATATGAATCGGCATCATATCTATGGATACCAGAAACTCCGTCAGGGAAATTAACGGATCGGGATCGCCCACCAGCGCCACCTTTTTATGGTAAAGATAGGCCTGCATATCGGTAACGATATCTAAAAGCTGTCCCCTTTCGGTTGTAATGGTGTCCGGCACATTAACCCCCGCCATTTTTCTTAACGCATCCACAAATCGGTCGGTTGCCTTGATTCCGATCGGCAGGTCGAGTATTTCACACGGCACCTTGCATTTTGAATCAAGGGCCTTGGCAGCAGGACCGGATGCCAGTCCGCCCAGCGCAATAGTGCCCTGACTGCTGCCGGCGCTGATGAGTTCATCAATGGTAACCCCGCCTTTGGGAAACATTTCGAACTTGCCGGTCTGGGGGCCGTTGAGAACATTTTCCGTGTCCGGAAACATGACTATCGGCACCCCCAGTTCACGGGCGATCTTTTTGATTTCATGCATATCCGAAGGTTCCACCCAGCCCGGTATAATATTGATCCGCGGCTCTTTGTGTCCGTTGGATATTGCAAAATAGTCCACCATCGCCTTTGTCATGTTTGCAAAACCGGTAACATGGGTGCCGACATAACTGGGAGTGTTGGCGTGAATAACGAATTTACCTTCCGGAATTTTGTTGTCGACCCTGGCCTTTCCCAATATCTGAGGAATGTCATCCCCTATGGTTTCAGACAGGCAGGTGGTATGGACGGCAATGATATCCGGTTCGTAGACCGTAAAAATATTGTTAATCGCCTGGAGCAGATTTGACTGGCCCCCGAATACGGAGGCGCCTTCGGTAAAGGAACTGGTGGCGGCCATGACCGGTTCCTTATAATGCCGTGTCAGTGTGCTCCGATGATAGGCATAACACCCCTGGGACCCGTGGCTGTGGGGCAAACACCCATGTATCCCCAATGCTGCGTACATTGCCCCTATGGGCTGGCATGTTTTGGCCGGATTAACGGTTAAAGACTTACGTTCCGTGATCTCTTTTGGCGTATGTCGTAGTAACATGGTATTTTCCTTTAATATTTTGTTTCCATTCATCGATAGGGCAGGCACAGGGGCCTGGGCAAGCACAGGGGCCTGGGCAAGCACAGGGGCCTGGGCAAGCACAGGGGCTTGCCCCTACTCAAACGCATATTTGGCGGCAAGCTCGGGGCTCTTTTCCCAAGGGGCTTTCAGGTGATCCCAGACCTTGCTGTTCACCATCCGGTCTATTTCGTGATAAAAATTGATTGCGCCTCTATACCCCGCGTAGGGGCCGCCGTTGTCATAGCTGTGAAGCTGTTTCATCGGCACCCCGAATTTCTGGATGGTATATTTTTCCTTGATGCCCGCACAAAATACCGCCGGTTTGTACGTATTAATAAGCGTTTCGGTTTCAAACTGGCTGATGTCGTCGATAACGATCGTGCCGTCCGACATTTCCTTCATCATCCCTTCATAATCCTTCAGCTTGATCCCGTTTCTTTCCATTTCTTCAAGTTCTTTTTCGCTTATCCTGGGATTATATCTTTCAGCATCTTTTTCTATGGTAAGTTCTTCGATGTTCCGGCTGTCCGCATCTACTTTAAGGTTCGGCAGGACGTCCCTCCCTTCATAATCATCCCGGTGGGCAAATTCGTATCCCGCGCAAAAAGTTATCATTCCCATTTCCCGGAACATCTCCTGGTAATGATGGGCACGCGATCCACCCACAAATATCATGGCAAGCTTTCCTTCCAGCCGGGGCCTTACTTCGTTCTGCGCTTCTATGACCGCGGGCATCTCTTCCGCGATCACCTCTTCCACCCGGTCAATGAGCTTCTGATCACCATAATATTCAGCAATCTTTCTAAGAGATCTTGATATGCCGCCCGCGCTTAAAAAATTGATTTTAAACCAGGGAATCCCATATTTTTTTTCCATCATCTCCGCCACATAATTTATGGAACGGTGACACATAATCAGGTTTAAATCCGCAGTGTGTGAGTTGGCAAAAAAATCAACGCTCGAGTTTCCGCTGAATGTTGATATGATCGTTATGCCGCACTTTGTAAGGATTCGTTCGATTTCAAATGCATCCCCGCCGATATTATATTCCCCCAGCAGATTAACCTTGTAATCGCCTTCTTGAACCGTATTGTCCAAACCGATCACATGCTGAAACAGTCCGTTATTGGCCACATGATGCCCGGCAGACTGGCTGACGCCCTTGTATCCCTCGCAACTGAAGCCGAATATGGTAATCCCCAGCTTTTTTTCCATTTCCCTAGTTACGGAATGAACATCGTCTCCTATCAAACCGACGGGGCAGGTGGAAAATACTGAAATCATTTTGGGTTTAAAGATATCGTATGCCTCCTGAATCGCCTCTTTAAGCTTTTTTTCCCCGCCGAACACAATCTCCCTTTCCTGCATGTCCGTTGAAAAACAGTACGGCATAAAATTATGGCCGTCAGGCGTGGTTGAAGGATCAGTCTGGTTTCTCCGGGTCAGCCAGGAATAAAATCCGCATCCAATCGGACCGTGAGTCAGGTTGATGATGTCGCGGGTGGGACCCATCACCACGCCCTTGCATCCGGCGTAACAGCATCCTCTTTGTGAAATAATACCCGGTATTGTTCTGACGTTCGCCTGTATTTCAGGATAGTTATTTTCAGAATCCTTCCGGTTTACGACAAATTGTTTTGCCTTTTTTCTGGCAACCTTCGGTGGATATTTGCTCAGTATTTCAGCTTTAACTTCTTCAGGTCTCACAAAGTCTTCCGCGTTTAAAATGCTTTCTTCAAATGCTTCATATTTTCTAATAGATTCTTCCACTTTGGCGCCTCCTGTTAATCATCAAGCGTGGTGTCTCCTTTTTCTCCGGTTCTGACTCTTACGGAATCGAAAACAGGCATAACAAATATTTTCCCGTCTCCCGATTTTCCCGTTTTGTTTACCTTGATGATCGTCTTGACTGTTTTTTCCACCATCTTGTCCTTCACCACGATAAAAAGAAGCCTTTTAGGTATTAAGCGCTGACTCTGTCCCAATTGGGAGATTGCCTCCTCATATCCCTGCTCGGCGCCTTTAAGCAGCTTTAAATCCACCA
>JAFCZI010000014.1 GCA_019314425.1 Deltaproteobacteria bacterium
CGGGTCGTCTACGATATCTCTTCCAAACCACCGAGCACCATTGAGTGGGAGTAGGGGCTTTTTCCTCAGAGGGATTAAGGGCAACACTCAGCAGGGTGTGCTTTTTTTTAAATTGTAAATGTTGATGGTGCCGTAAAAAGTCCCATCTACTGCGTTGCAGTGATTTTTCAGAATCTCAACATACTACCTGTATGCCTACGATCCTGAAAAACCACTACGCCTTGTATATGGAACCTTTTACAACGCCATCTATAGATGGATTGTGACTTTTTACGAGTGCATCAATGTTGATGTTCACTGGAGCTCAGATTGAAAACAGGGTGGAGGGATACCATGAAAAAAAATTTGTCTGATAAGATTTCTTCGCATCCGGAGATTAGAAGCGGTGAGCCTTGCATCAAAGGAACTCGGATTCCCGTCAGTGTGATTGTTGGAAGTATGGCGCAGGGCTTAACGAGGAATGAAATTTTGTCTGAATATCAACAGCTTACTGAGGATGATATCGCCGCTGCTTTGATGTACGCCTCCGAGGCGGTTTCGCAGGAATCAATCTATGCTTTGGCCAGTTGACGATGAAAATAAAAATTGATGAAGATTTGCCCAAAACTGTTGGCGACCTGATAAGTGCGTATTTTCAGGATACTACATCGGTTTTAGAAGAAGGGCTGTCTGGAACCTTGGATCCTGAGCTGTGGAAAGTAGTCCAAATGGAAGGCCGGTTTCTTATTACAGGGGATAAAGGATTTGCTAATATCCGAAAATATCCGCCGGGAACTCATTATGGCGTACTACTTTTGCGACCTGAATTTTCGGGAATTCCTCAGATGAAACAATTGACTCAAGAGGTTTTGAGGTCCGGGGTGCTTGATAAAATGGCAGGCTGCATCAGTGTGGCCACGCCTGGACGAATTAGAATCAGGAGACCAGCAATAAAGGAATGATACGCCAGGGAAAAGCAGCGTGGACGTGTGAGATTATCCGTATTGGGAAGTAACAAATTGTAAATGCGGATGACACATTCGGGGAAGTTGTCTTTTTCAAATAAAAAGAGGTCAAAAAATGGAAAGACACCTGCTTGTGACAGTCAGTTAAAAGCATGACAACCTCTTCGGGGTGCGGTTTTTGGGGGATTTTTTCGCGCAAAAAGAGACCATGGAAATCACCCTGCTGTATCTGACACCGAAGCCCCCGGGCCGATTTGAGGCGGATCACGAGACAGAACGTCGAAACAAGAAATCGGAGGCCACCGGGCGAAAGGTGCTTCATGAGGTAAAAGAGAACTTTTGAATCTGGGGTTTACAGAGGACCAGATTTCAATCAGGCTCAGGGCGCGCAGGCTTTCAAAAGTGAGTGAGATCATCCAGGATGGGTCCGAAGGCAAGTATGATGCGATGGTGCTTGGGCGGCGGCTTTCCTGGCTGGACAGGCTTTTGATGAAAGCGTTATCCAGACCCTCTTTGAACCGCCATGGAACTTTCCCATCTGGCTTTGCCGAAAGCCAGATCCGGGACGAAAAGATGTGCTGGCCTGTGTGGATGGGTCCGATGCGTGAGACCATTTGGGTTATGGGCATAGCCCGCGTTAGCTGTCCCCCCCCCCGCATCCGGGATAATCTCCTCACCGTACCCCAAATTTTACCTACAAAAATGAGCCCCCCGCTCTATGGACAAATCCAATATGGATGGAGATAATCCTCCCAACGAATTCATTCAACTGGAGAGTCCCATGGGTGCGATGGATGTGAAAAAGAATTTCCTCGATATAACCGCGCTGGTCAGAAGCATTCAGCGCAGCGAAGGGAATCCTGATTGCTTCCTCATGGCCGAAGGGTCTTGCGACCGGACAGATTGCGCATGGCGGAAATACTGTCTGGAAACCGGCAAGGGGAAGAAGAACCGGATAGAAAGGAGACCACATGGAAAGGATAGTGATTTTTTCCGACCGGCTGAACCATGACAACGGTTTAACCGAATTGCTCAATACGATTTTCCCTGAGTGTGATGTCTGTTACGTTTACGGTGACATGGCCGACTATGAGGCAGACAGTGGTGTTTATTTACCACAACGTCCAATTGTGATGCCCTCGTAAAAAGTCACGAATCGATCTACAGATGGCGTTGTAAAAGGTTCCATACAAGGCGTAGTGGTTTTTCAGGATCGTAGGCATACAGGTCGTATGTTGAGATTCTGAAAAATCACTGCAACGCCGTAGATGGGATTTTTTGCGGCGACATCAATTGTAAGTTGTTTGGAAAGGAGAGGTTGTTATGGCGCCAAATTTTAGAATAGCCGTTCACAGAAACAGCCAAAGTTTACACCTCAAACTGTTAGGCGATTTTGATGGTAGTTCAGCACACCAATTGCTCAATGTCCTGAAAAGCGATGCCAACGGTCTTGCAAGGGTCTTCGTCCATACCGATTGTTTGAGAAACGTACATCCCTTTGGACAAGACGTATTTCAGAACAATCTTGACATCTTGAAGCGACAAACCGTGCCGCTTGTGTTTACGGGGGAGTATGCTTCCCAATTGGCTCCGGGAAATAACGCTCTCGTTTCCATTTTACCATAGCGCAGTAGCATGCTGATATTGCGTTGTGTTTTTTTCGACATGCGATCCTTGACCTGGTGTGCTGTGCCGCCCGATTCCCGTTTCGGGAACGATGGTGTTTTTCAGGGGTGACCCCCTGTTTTTTACCTCGAATTTTGATGGTCCCGTGAAAATCCACGACGCCATCAACTTTATTTTGTTTCAGGACTTTCCCCCATGAAAATGAGGGTGTCGCTCTATGGACAAATGGCGGGATTCGGGTACAATGGGAAAAACGGACGGAAGACCGCTGGAAAAGGCATCAGGAGGAGATTGTCATGCATTTTAACGGGATTCGGAAAATGGCCAAAGAGATGAATATCAGTACCTACCGAATGAAGAAACCGGATATTATCCGGGCCATTCAGAGGACGGAAAATAACCCGGAATGTTACGGAACGGTTCGTATCCAGGACTGTAACGAACCCCAGTGTTTGTGGCGCACCGAATGCGTTGTCCATAACGGGGGACAGCTTGTTCGATAGGGAGGGCGGAACCGCCGATTCGGTCGTGTGAGATGGAAGAGTCGGGGTGTTTCCGCTCTCTCCAGGAAAAAACGCGGAATGTGAGAATGTCGCATTGGGATGGAAAGGAGGAAAGGACATGAGAGAGTTGAAAGAACCGGTACGCATCATGGTGATTGTGGCGGTAGTCCTGTTCAGTCTTTGGGCCGTGTTGGGCTGTGCTACCACGAAGGAATTGGCCGCGCTCCAGGAACGGGTCAATCAAGTTGCGGAGAAGGCCGATCTGGCTATGGAGGAGGCGAAGCGGGCTAAATTGATGGCCGTAAGTGAGTCCGAGAAGTCGGAAGCGGCAGCCATAAGATCGGAAGCGGCAGCCGGGCAGGCCCGATCCGAAGCGGACAGGGCTGAGGCCATGGCTAAAAAAACCGAGGCCATTTTTATGAAAAAGATGAAGAAGTAAGTAGTGTCTGAACGAAAACTAGGATTTTTCGTCAAGGTCAAGGAAGATCAAAATTTTAACCGCAGGAATATATTGAATATTTCGAGGATTAAAATTTTTATATGACGCAGAGATTGGCGAAAAAAACAGTTTTCGTTCGGGCACGAAGTATCCCATTCCTGGGGGTTGTATATGCGGGAGGACGGGTTTGAACCGCCCGTCCGGGTACGGCAACCAGGATCGGGAGGTTTATTCAGGGGGCTTGTCAAAACTGATATCCACCGGCATGCCGTCCTGCCGCAGCAGGGCTTGAAGAAGACTGTCAAGATTGGTTTTTCCCACAAGTCCCTCTGCGCGCAATCGCCCCAGCCCGTAATTCACAAGATCCCCCATCTTGTTGTAGACGTCCCTGTGCACTTCCACGTAAAGTCTTCCCGAAAGAAACCCGAACTTTACGGGTTCATAGATGATCTTCACGGGAGTCCCGATTCGAACCCATTTGAAGAGTTGTTCTATGTCCTCCGGATATAATCGAATACAGCCGCCGGTCACCATGCGGCCCACGGACCAGGGGATATCGGTGCCGTGAATTCCGTAGTTGGAGTGACGGAGACCCATCCAGTAGTTTCCCAGGGGATTGTCAGGCCCGGGTGCAACGGCCTTGACCCCGTATTTTTGCTGTAAGTCCGGCGGGATGAACCAGGTGGGTTTTGCCCTTTTTTCCCCGATGGCGAATACGCCCGGGGGGGTGGGTTCATCCGGGCGGCCGATGCTGATGGGAAATGTTTTGACCCTGTCTCTTGTTTTCATGAAATAAAAGAGCCTGAGCTCAGCCACATTGATCAAAATCCCGTCCCCCGCGGATGCCGGTAGTATCCACTGCGAAGGAATAATCAGATCCGTGCCTTCCGGGGGAATCCAGGGGTCCAGTTTGGGGTAGAGGTCCTGCAGCTCATTGATGCCGAGATCATATCTCCGGGCAATATCCAGCAGGGTTTCTCCTTTTTCGATCCTGTGATGTTGGGGCTTCCCGACGAGGGTGTCCGGGTTAAGGGTAAGCGATTTTTTTTCGGGCCGGCGAGTCATCTCAACGAGCTTGATCCGACCCTGGCTGATATACGAGGGGGCCTGATCGGCACTCTCTGCCGCCGCCGGTATGAGCCCCATGACCCAGACTGCCTGGATCAATAAAACCGCTCTTGAATACCGCCTCATTTTTTAAAACCCTGTTTTGATGGTCTCGCAAAAAGTCACGAATCGATCTACAGATGGCGTTGTAAAAAGCTCCATATCCAAGGCGTAGTGGTTTTTCAGGATCGTAGGCATCCATGTCGTATGTTGAGATTCTGAAAAATCACTGCAACGCAGTAGATGGAACCTTTTACGGCGCTCTTACCCCTTAATCACCGCCAAAGGGCGCAGCTCAACCAGCACTTCCACCAGATCCAGTTGATTCTCTATGACTTCTTCTATATTCTTATAGGCGCCGGACGCTTCATCAAGATCCCGTTTTCCGCGAACAGAGTGGAGGATGCCCTGGTCTTCCAGTAATTTCTGCTCATGCGCCAGATCCAGTTGCCGCTGGGCCTGCTTCCGACCCATTTTGCGACCGGCCCCATGGGAACAGGACTGAAAACTCTCACGTTCCCCTTTGCCCCGGACAATGTAGCTCGGGCTGCCCTGGGAACCGGGAATAATTCCGATCTCTCCCTCCCGGGCGCTTGTGGCCCCTTTGCGATGGACCATGACATTTTTATGAAAATGGGTTTCCAGGGCCGCATAGTTGTGGGCGATATTGATCATCGGTTCAAAGGTAACCGGATGTGCCACCGCTGTCAGGGCATCCTTTACCCGCTCCATCATCAGTTTCCGGTTGGCATAGGCGAAATCAAGACAATACTGCATTTCCCGGAGATAGGTTTCGCCAACTTTATTGTCGATGGGCAGGAACGCAAGTTCCCATTTAGGGGGAATGTTTGATCCCCATTCCCGGTTCAAATCAATGGCCAGCCGGTTGTAATGATTGGCCACTTTAAAGCCGATATTGCGGCTGCCGGAATGGATCATCAGCCAGATGTGGCCGTCGTTCCCTTTCTGGATTTCGATAAAATGATTGCCGCCGCCAAGGGTACCGAGTTGCGTCCTGGCATTGTTGTATTCTCTGGAGACAAGGGGCAGTTCTTCGATCCGTCCGCCTTGTACTTTCGGCATCAGGGACTGATGCTGTTTTTTTCGGTGGTGTTTGAAACCGAGGGGAATGGTGTTTCTGATACCGCCCAGGACTGCTTTGAGCTTTTCCGTTGAGATTGAGGTGAGCGAGGTTTTTACGGCGCACATACCACAACCTATATCAACCCCCACCGCATTGGGGATGACCATCTCTTCGGAGGCCATTACCCCGCCGATGGGCATTCCATAGCCCAGATGGGCGTCGGGCATCACCGCCACGTGCTTGAAGATGAAGGGCAGGTTGGCAATATTTTTGGCCTGAACCAGGGTGCTTTCCTCGATATCGTCAAGCCAGAGCTTAATCGGCTGTTTTTCGCTGGTGATGATCTGCTTCATGGCTCAGTCTGCTCCTCAAATACGGCAATGTCATCTGACGCGTATTCTATTGACCTTATCCGGTGGTGTCAAGATCTTGGAAATTCCGCCGCCTTCTTTTCTAATGATGATATTTTTTGAAAAAGCATATAGAATCCGAAATGAGTTAAAGTGGCAAAGTAGCAGTTTTGGGTTTTAAGTTTTTCAGTCAATGAACTTCTTGTTTTTTGTAACGGAAAATCAGGTGATAAGGTGTTGAGAAATGCAGGGGGGGAATCGAAAAATGGAAAGGCATTTGCTTGTAACGATCAGTGAGAAGCACGACCACCTGTTCGGGGTTCGGTTTGTGGGGAATTTTTTTACCCGGAAGGACGAGATGAAGGTCACCCTCCTGTATCTGACGCCCAAGCCGCTGGGTCGTTTTGAGGCGGATTGCGAAACGGAACTCCGGATGAAGAAAACGGAAGCCACCGGGCGGAAAGCCTTGAATGAGGCAAAACGGGATTTTCTGAAACTGGGGTTCAATGAGGAACAGGTCGCACTCAAACTCAGGTCTCGCAGGCTCTCCAAGGTGAATGAAATTATTCAGGCGGGGTCGGAACTATCCGGTCTTCTGGGCCGGTTGCCCTCGCGCATGGGCTACCAGCCCACCATGGCTACGGAGCTGGCGGAGTTGGAAGAACGGATCTCCAGTACCCGTAGCGCTGCTATTACCTCCATTCAGGCGGTTTACGTGCCCGCCGACGACCTCACCGATCCTTCGGCGGTACACACCTTCAGCCACCTGTCTGCGTCTATTGTTCTTTCCCGAAAAAGGGCCGGGCAGGGATTCTATCCGGCCATTGATCCACTCCAATCCCGCTCCATTATGCTTCAGCCCAGGATTCTGGGAGAACGTCACTACCAGGTGGCCAAGGAAGTGCGGAAAACCCTTGCCACCTACGAGGAGTTGAAAGACATCATTGCCATGCTGGGGATCGAAGAGCTTTCCCGGGAGGACCGAAAGACCGTTTACCGGGCGCGCCGGCTGGAACGGTTTTTTACCCAGCCCTTTTTTACCACCACCCAGTTCACGGGCCTGGAAGGCAAACGGGTGGATATCGAGGACACTATCGATGGGTGCGAAAGAATTTTAAACGATGAATCCTCTGACCATCCCGAGGGGTCCCTGTACATGATCGGTGCTATCGGGGAGGCGAAACCTTGAAACTCAAGGTCTTTCAACCTTTCGATGTGTTTCTGGATGAAGTGGTGGACCAGGTGGTGGCCGAGGGAACTGAAGGCGCCTTCGGCCTCCGTCCCCGGCATCTGGATATGGCGGCAGCCCTTGTTCCCGGAATTCTGACCTACTGGCCCCCGGGTGGCGGCGAGATTTTTATCGCCGTCAACGGCGGCATTCTGGTTAAGCAGGGGGATACGGTTCGGGTGGCCACACGCATGGCCGTTTCAGGCGAACTGGGGGGGCTCCATGAGACGGTGAGCCGATTTGTCAACGACATGGATGAACGGAAGCGAAAGGCCCGCTCGGCGGTGGCCCGCCTGGAGGCAGACTTCGTGCGACGGTTTGTGGAGTTCGGAAAAAATGTCTGAGGATTTTCCAAAACACGGAAAGCGTTTCCCGGATGAGGTAAATGTTCGGGAGAAGCGAAAACTGCGGGCCCGGGAGAAAAAAACCGACGAGATCTGGTTCGGACTGGGGCTTTTCGGCGTGGTGGGGTGGGCCGTTGCCATCCCCACAGTGCTGGGCATTTTCCTGGGGGTGTGGATTGATTTGCACTGGCCCAGCCCTTACTCCTGGACCCTCATGCTGCTCATAATCGGCCTGATTTTGGGATGCCTCAATGCGTGGTTTTGGATAAATCGGCAGCGAAGCGCCATCAACCGGGAAAGAGAACCCCATGACTGTTGATGTGACCCTGTGGGCCCTGGCCTTTTTGTGGGGAGCGGCCCTGGGCCTCTTCTATTTCGGCGGTTTGTGGTTGACCTTGAAGACCATGGTCCGGGAAAGGCAACCGAAACGCCGGCTGCTCATCAGCTATGCCGTGCGCCTGACAGGGGCCCTGGCCGGTTTCTGGCTGGTGGTGCGAAAGGATCCGGTGGCTTTTCTATTCACATTACTGGCTTTTTTCCTGATCAGGATCATTCTGACCCGAATCCTGGGCCGTAAAAACGGGGGGGAACACCATGCCGCTCATCCCTGACGATTACATCTGGTGGCGTTTCGGCCTGTTCGAGCTGAACAGCACGATTTTGTACACCTGGATTGTGATGGCTTTTCTCTCGGTGGGCTCGTGGCTGGTCACCCGTCGCTTGCGCACGGGGGTGCGTATCTCGCGAATCCAGCATGTGCTGGAGGTGGTGGTTCACGGAGTTGATCAGCAGCTTCGGGAGATTTCGCCCCACCAGCCCAAAGGGTTGCTGCCCTTTCTGGGGACCCTTTTTCTGTTTATCGCTGTTTGCAACCTGGCGGCCATTGTCCCGGGGTTTGAGTCTCCCGCCGGGTCGCTTTCCACCACGGCGGGTCTTTCCATCTGTGTGTTCGTTGCGGTGCCTATCTACGGGATAGGGGAAATCGGATGGGCTCGCTATTTACGGAATTACCTGCGCCCCACACCCTTTATGCTTCCGTTCAATATCATGGGAGAGCTGTCCAGAACGCTTGCACTTTCTGTTCGCCTGTTTGGAAACGTCATGAGTAGCACCATGATCGGGGCGATCCTGCTGATCGTTGCGCCCTTGATTTTTCCCATCCTCATGCAGTTGCTGGGACTTCTGACGGGGCTGGTGCAAGCCTATATTTTCGCCATCCTGGCGGCGGTTTATATCAGCGCGGGGAAGGTTAACGGCATACTGGCGGACGCGGAAGTTCCCCATGCAGTTCATTTTCCGGCGCCGGAAAGCCTTAATGCCGTTACCAAACGGGTTCAGGAGACCATCGGGAAGGTGGAGGAATGGCGATCGGCCAAGAGGATGGAGAACCTCTATCTCTGCCATCACGTGGTCGGGGCGCAAGGCGGATATGCGCCGGTGTTTCAAAAAGTCCTGCCCCTGGATACAGCCTGGGTGGAAGATCATGTCTCAACGCCCTGGCCCAACCGCTGCGCCCATGCTGGGTTCCTCGCGGGATACCCTGTTCGCCCATCTCTTTCGGCAGTATCTGTTTATCTCCTTTTACCGGGCCTTTGCCCAGTCCCTGGCCGGGGAGAACGCGGCCCGGCTCATGGCCATGCAGGCCGCTGAGAAAAACATTCTGGAACTCCAGGATGATTTGCAGGCCCTTTTTCGGGAGCAGCGCCAGGCGGGCATCACCAGTGAGCTTCTGGATATTATTTCGGGATTCGAGGCATTGAAAGAGGAAGAGATTTATGAAATTCCAGATGGTACTGACAGACGTTCTGATACCTTCCAGGAGTATATTTCCTGTTTCTGAGAACGAAAACCCACAGCCTCGACAAAAAAAGTATTTTCCGACAGCCGTTGTTCAGCCGTTTTCCGTGTGCGACTCAACATCAATTTTCAGTTTATAATGACTTCCGCCGGCGAATTCCACAGTGGAACCAAATTTTCGGGCCAACGCCAGCATATGGATGTTTTCAGCCAGCGCCACCCCCCAGATGGATGACAAACCTCTCTCTTTGGCAATGGCGATCAGGTGCTTCATCAGACTGGCGCCGATTCCCTTCCCCTGCCATCTATCGCCGATCACCACGGAAAATTCCGGTTCAATGCCCCCGGGTTTGCTCATGAGCCGGGCCATCCCCAGGAATGCTTCCGTGGATTGATTCTGTCTCATGGCTACCAGCGCCATGTCCCGGTCGTAATCGATCTGCGTGAAGCGCGCCAGCATGGCGCGTGGCATGGACTTCATGGGGCTGGAAAAGTGTGTGTAAATGCTCTCGGGAGACAAGGTCGTGAAAAAGTCAGACAGCAACGGTTCATCTTCGGGTTTAATGGGCCGAATAAAAATGCGAATGCCGCTTTCGGTGATGGCGACCGATTCATATTGCGCTGGGTAAGGGCTGATGGCCAGATGAAGGGGCGAATGCGTTTGGGAAGGCTTAAGTATCACGCGGGCATCCACGGCGAAGGGTTTGTTATCGAACAGAATAAGGGGGTTGATATCCAGTTCGACAATTTCAGGAAAATCGGCGACCAGTTGGGATAGGCTGATCAGGATCTCTTCCAGTTGATCAAGATCCGCCGGGGGTCTGTTGCGATAGCCCTTAAGCAGTTGGTATACTCGGGTGCTTTCCATCATTCGCCGGGCCAGCAACCGATTCAATGGAGGAAAAGCAATGGCCTGATCTTTCAGGATTTCGGTCATGACGCCGCCCATCCCGAACAGGAGGACCGGCCCGAAAACAGGATCATTTTTACTCCCCAGGATCAGTTCATAATCCGTCTGTTCCATCATGGATTGAATGCTCACCCCTTCGATATTCGCATTCGAATCATAGGCGTGGGCGCCGGCCATAATTTTCTCGAAGGCATTCATGGCATCTTCGTCGTTGCGCAGGTTGAGTTGGACCCCATGGGCATCGGACTTATGGCTGATATCCCTGGAACAGATTTTCATGACCACTGGATATCCTATCGCCTGAGCCAGATGAACCGCTCCTTTCAAAGAGGTCGCTATTTCGGTTCGATTGACGGGAACGTTGTAACATGACAACAGGGCTTTGCTTGTCGGCTCTGTCAGAACCATCTGATGGTTATCCAGCGCATGGTTTATGATGGCTTCAGCGTCATCTTTACGGAATTGCAGCGTACGGTGAAGTTTGGGCGGCGTTTGCTGGAGTAATTCAAGATTCTGGGAATAAGCATGCATGTACATGAAGGATTCAATGGCCCGTTCGGGCGTTTCATAGGTGGGAATGCCTGCTTTACTGAGGATCTCACGTCCCTTCCTGACGCTTTCATCTCCCATCCAGACCGCAAAAATCGGATAGCTCTTACCCTGGAGGGTCTCAACCAGGGAGGTTGCCACCTCGGCGCCATCGCTCACGGCCTGGGGCACAAAGACAATTACCAGGCCATTGATTTCCTGAGCGGAAAGACAGATTTCCACGGTGCGGCGATATCTTTCGGGTGTGGCATCTCCAAGGATATCAATGGGGTTTCCTCGGCTCCAGAAGGGTGGAAGGAATGCATCCAGTTTGCTTGTGGTTTCCGGACGGAGGCCGACCGGCGCCAACCCCAGTGACGACAAGGCGTCTGCGGCCATGACCCCCGGGCCGCCCCCGTTGGTGACAATTGCCAATCCGGCCCCCTTTGGAACCGGTTGTTTGGCCGCAAGCTCAGCCACGTCAAAAAGCGCCTCGATGGTGTTAACGCGAATAATTCCGGCGCGACGAAAGGCCGCATCATAAATGGCGTCTTCACCGGCCATGGCTCCGGTATGGGAGGCTGCCGCCTTTGCCCCGGACGCGCTTATTCCGGATTTGAGGACAATGATGGGTTTAATCCGTGAAACAGATCTGGCGGCGCTCATGAACTTTCGAGGGTGCGTCAGACCTTCCATATAAAGGACAATGCTGTTCACATGGGGGTCATTGCCCAGGTAATCCAGCAGATCTCCAAAATCCGCATCCAACATGGACCCGACACTGATAAAATGGCTGAAGCCGATCTGCTTTTTTAATGAAACGTCGATAATGGCCCCGATGAGCGCCCCGCTTTGGGAAACAAAAGCCATTTTTCCCTTTAGGGGCATGCGGTCCGCAAATGTGGCGTGGAGATGGGTGTGCGTGCAAATTACCCCTACGCAGTTCGGACCAATAATCCGAATGCCTGATCCGGCGGTTTTTTCCTTGATGTTTAATTCTATCTCACGACCCTTTTGGCCGATCTCTTTTCCGCCGGCGGAGACAATGATGGCCCCTCTCACTTTAGCGGCTACGCATTCTTGAATGATGGCGGGTACGGTGCTTATGGGCGTGGCAATGACGGCCAGATCAACGGGTTCGCCGACATCGCCGATGGAAGGATACGAATTCAGACCGCTTACGGTTGTGTATTTCGGGTTGATGGGAAAAAGCTTTCCGGGATATCCCCCCCTTTGAATATTGTTCATCAGGGCATATCCGATGCTTCCCTCTTTATTGCCGGCGCCGATGACCGCGATATGGGCGGGTGCGAAAATTTTATCCAGATTATAGATGCTCATTTTCCGGCTCTTTCGGGAGCGCGGGGCCCTTTGCGTCTTTTCCGGTCACCCCGGTAAATGGACCCGGTGCAAAGAAAGGACCCCACGAGATCACTTAACCTTATAGGGATTAACGGTCAATACGGGAACCGGAGACCTTCTGACCACATTTCTGGCCACACTTCCGAAAAGAACATTATCCAATCCCTTTCTTCCGTGGGTTCCCATTACCACCATGTCGATCCCTTCCGAATCGATGGCTTTCAGGATTTCCTGGGTTGGATCGCCGTAAGCAATTTTTTTCTGAAAGCTGCCCCTGCAGTTGCTCCTCGCAGGCTTTGTCAAGGGCTTTTTCAGCGCCCTTGAGGGCATCTTCCCGATACTGTTCCAGCGGAGGATGGGGGATATAGATTCCGATACCCCATTTGATAAAATCCTCTACCACATGAAGCAGACAAATCTCCCCGCCGTATTTTTCGGAAACGGACAACACATAAGGAAAAACCTTTGATGCGTTATGCGTTAAATCGATGGGGAATAGAATTTTTTTTATTTTGACCATGTTCTCAGCCCTCCTGTTTTACAAGTTGTTCAAAAACGGCATTGTTCCGGAAAACCGATGAATTTTTCCTGTTTTCAGCCGGGCCCGGGGAGAACGCGAAATAGTGTTACTTAACCTTGATTTCAATTTCTTTTTTCTTGGCTTTTTCCACTTTTGGAAGGGTTACCTTCAAAACACCCTTATCAAAAACCGCTTCGACCTTATCGGCTTTAACGTCGACCGGGATTCGAAAGGAACGTTCAAAGGACCCCGAATACCGCTCCATACAATAATGATGTTCATCCTTTTCTTCTTTTTCCTTTTTCTTTTCGCCTTTGATGGTCAGAAGATCTCCCGAGATGTTCACCTTGATGTCCTTGGTTTCCAACCCCGGCAACTCCGCCTTGATCAGCAGCTTGTCCTCGGTTTCCGAAATGTCCACCGAGGGCAACCATTCTTCAGTTAATCCTCCGGCCAATGGCCTCTGGCCAAAAAACCGGTCCCAAAGTTTGTCCATCTCTCCCCGAAATGAACCTACCTCCCCAAATGGTCTCCACGGAACTAGTTCCATATTCGCCACCTCCTCGTACTCTCCTTTGGCGCTCTCCCCGAGCCTTAAGAACCTCGATCTACATTTTAAGCATAAGGTGTGCCATCAACAAGATAAGGCGAAAGAGCCCCTGACACCCTGCGTAAAATCCCGGTTGTGGCCTTTCGCACATGGCTTGAGGGGTTTCAATTGTTCCGGCAGACTGTCAGGTATTTTTACACATTGTAAAATCTCATGTTTTAAATTTGATGGCGTCGTAAAACGTCCCATCTATTGCGTTGCAGAAAACAAGGGCGGGCACAAGACCCGCCCCTACAAACCAATCGGGTTCACCCGTAGGGGCGGGTCTTGTGCCCGCCCTTCCGTTATTCAGCATACGACTTGTTGCCTACGATCCTGAAAAACCCCTATGCCTTGTATATGGAACCTTTTACAACGCCATCTGTAGATAGATTCGCGACTTTTTACGGGGCCATCAACCTTGATGCCATTTATCAGGTTGCAATTTTCCCCCAAAAAGATGTATTACCGAGTTCAAAATTGTTGGCGTCGTAAAAAGTTGCAAATTACCACCCCGGTAAAGGATGAATCCTGCGTATCGTGGGATAAACTGCTTTTTGCTATGAAAGTGCGTCTTCATCTTAAAAAAATATTCCCCCTGGCCGTATTTTTTCTTTTCGGCGGCATGGCTGTGGCCTTGTGGCAAAATCAGAACAGCCACCAGCGGGAACTCGTCGTTCGTCACGCGGAAACCTCTGCGGAACAGATACAGATCCGTGTCCAGGGTCTGATGAATGCCCGCATTGCCTCCCTCAAACTGTTGGCTCAAAGATGGGTTGAAAGAACTCCCCCCGATTTCAGGCGGCAGCGGTTCCTCCAGTTCGCGGACGCCATTTACACCCATTACCCAGGGTTCACGGCGATCAACTGGGTTGATCCTGCCGGTGTCATCCGATGGGGTTTTCCGCCGGCGGAAGAGAAACGCGCCAAAGGCCGGAGCGTCTACGACCATAAGGACCCCCGTTACCGGGAGGCCTTTGAAAAAGCCGGGAAAGATCGTAAATATGCAGTTACCCCCTGTGTCGAGATCTATCAAGGGGGGGTTGGCTTTGACATATTCTGGCCTTTGATCTACGCCGATAAGGTCCAGGGATATCTGGAGGGTGTCTTTCAGGTTCGGTTAATTGTCGACACCTGTCTGGCCGGGAAGATTTTCGAGGATTATTGGGTCAGAATCCACGAAGATGAGCGGCTGATCTATTCGAATGGCGCTGCGGGCCGGGACTGCGCTGAAGAGATCCCATTCCATGTGTTTCGAGAGATCCGCATCCCCGGCAAGACCTGGCAACTGGAACTTTCTCCCAAAGCCGCGATCTTTAAAGGAGCGAATCCCCAAAATGTTTTATTCCTCACCTTTGGTCTTGCCATCTCGGCGATCCTCTCCTTTCTCATTTATCGCCTTTTCCAGAGGATGGATATGTACAGGGAGTCAAGGGATTATGCCCTTCACGAAGTCCGCGAGCGCAAACGGGTTGAGAACAAATTGCTGGAAAGGGAAGAGAGGTTGAAGGTCCTGTTCGC
>JAFCZI010000188.1 GCA_019314425.1 Deltaproteobacteria bacterium
TTTTTTGACCCTGGAATATGTTCGCAGAATGGGCACCATGGGTGTTTTTTTTCTGAAAACACTCCTCTACACCCTTATTCCGCCGCTCAAGATCTACAGATGCCTCAAGCAAATCCAATTCATCGGATTTCAATCCATTCTTCTCATTGTTCTGACCGGGGGGTTCTCGGGTATGGTGCTGGGATTCCAGGGGTTTTACAGCTTAAGCCGGTTTGGCTCAGATGCGTTTTTAGGCCCCATGGTGGGCCTGGCCCTGATCAAAGAGCTGGGACCTGTGATCGCCGCCCTTATGGTCACGGGAAGGGCAGGTTCCGCCATTGCCGCTGAAATCGGGATTATGCGCATCAGTGAGCAGATTGACGCGCTGGAATTGATGGGGCTGAATCCCTATCGATATCTGGTGGTGCCAAACCTGATCGCCGCTATGATTTGCCTGCCCCTCCTCACGGCGCTTTTTGATGTGGTGGGGATTTTCGGCGGTTACCTCATCGGTGGTAAGCTGCTGGGGGTCGGGACTGGCACCTACTTTGGAGAAATGGCCCATTATGTGGAGATGAAAGATGTTCTGGAAGGTGTTTATAAATCCCTGAGTTTTGGTGTGATTATCGCCTGGGTTTGTTGTTTCAAAGGCTATTATTCGGGGATATACACGGGATTCGGTTCGGAAGGGGTGAGCAAGGCCACCACGCAGGCCGTGGTACTCTCTTCGGTGTTGATCCTTGTGTGGGATTATTTTATGACATCCGTAATGTTCTGATGTTTTTCCGGTTAATCGACTGATGATCAAAATTGAAAACTTGCAAAAATCATTTGATGGACACGACGTGCTCAAGGGCATTTCCTTTGAAGTGGGTAAGGGAGAGGTGTTTGCCCTGGTCGGGGGGAGTGGCGGGGGAAAGAGTGTGCTGTTGAAGCATGTTGCGGGGCTCATGAAACCGGACCGGGGAAGCGTAACGGTCGATGGCCTGGAAATAGGTACTGCCGGGCAAAAATCCCTGCGGGTCTTTCGAGAACGATTGGGCTTTCTTTTTCAGGGGGGGGCGCTTTTTGATTCTTTGAGTGTTTTTGAAAATGTTGCTTTTCCTTTGAACGAAAAAAGTAACTTGAGCCGCAACGTCATTCGGGAAAAGGTTTTGATGGAGTTGGAAAATGTAGGGCTTTCCGGATCGGAGCATCGTTATCCTTCTCAAATCAGCGGCGGCATGGTGAAGCGGGCCGCCCTTGCCAGAGCGCTGGTGGGAGACCCTGAAATCATGCTTTTTGACGAGCCCACCACCGGGCTGGACCCGGTAACGGGTCAGTCGATTCTGAGTCTGATCGATGCCTGCCACCGGCGGCTCTCTTTTACAGGCATTATCGTTACCCATGAAATCCCGAAGGTTTTTTCCATTGTGGATCGGGTTATCATGCTTCATGAAGGGTTGGTTCGGGCGGACGGAACCCCGGCGGATTTCAACGAGAGCCGTGATCCGGTGATCCAAGCCTTTCTAAAAGGGTAGACCTTTTGTTTCAGGTGTTGGGTTTAAGGTATCAGACGCTATGAAGAGGATGAGAAAACAGCGTAAAATCAGTATGTAGTATTAAAAATATAAACCAACAGCTGAATGCTAAGGGCTGAAAGCTGATTGCCGCCAAACAAGGGGAAGGGATGAAGAAATTTGATGTTGAATTATGCGTGGGCCTGTTCATGATTTTAGGGATTTTGTGCTTGGGGTACCTTTCCATTAAGTTGGGGAAACTGGAGGTCCTGGGCAGCCAGGGGTATGAGGTGGAAGCCGTCTTTTCAAACGGCGGTGGTATCAAATCCGGTTCGACGGTGGTGATTGCCGGGGTGGAAATCGGGCGGGTCAAAAAAGTCAGTCTGGATGATTACCAGGCCCTGGTGGTGATGGATTTGCCCCTTCATGTGAAGATCCAGGAGGATGCCATCGCTTCCATCAAAACCCGTGGGCTTATTGGTGACAAATTTATTGAGATTACACCGGGTGGCTCTGAAGAAGTGATCGGTCCCGGAGGAAAGATCAGAGATACACAGCCAGCCATTGATTTTGAGGAGTTGATTTCGAATTATGTATTTGGAAAGTTATAGCAATAACCATGGGCAGGAGGCCTGTATAATGGAAAAGCACCGGATTTGGCCATATTTTGGATTTTTGTTCAGCGGTGTTTTGTTGATCCTGATATTTGCGGTACCCTGTTTTGCCGGTGTCCCCACGGACGGCGTCAAAGAGACCACGGACCGCATTCTCGCCATTGTCAGCGACCCGGATTTAAAGGGCCCGGAAAACAAAGACAAGCGGGGGCAGCTGATCCGAAAGGCGGTAGATGAACGGTTTAACTGGGAGGCCATGACCCAAAGAGCCCTTTCCAGGCACTGGCGGAAGCGAACCGAGGCGGAAAAAAAAGAATTTATCGGCCTTTTCGGAAAATTGCTGGAGCGGACCTACCTGGACAAGGTGGGGAGCTATTCCGGTGAAAAGGTGGTTTATGTGGATGAGACCATCGATGGGAGATACGGAACCGTAACCGCTAAGATTCTCACCCATTCCCAAACAGAGGTGGAGGTTCGCTACAGATTGAAAGAACGAAATGGTGATTGGCGAGTTTACGATATTTCTGTCGAAGGCATCAGTCTGGTCAATAATTATCGAAAACAGTTTAACAGCATTATATTGCGTTCGTCCTATGATGAACTGGTGCGGAAACTAAGGAAAAAGGTGGCGGAGAAGGATTGAAATGGGGAGCATTGTTGAGGGGAAGCGATTCATGGGGGTTTGCAACCGTTTGTGGTTTGTTCTGGTTTTCGGACTGGTTTTCTGGGGGATTCAAGGCCATCGGGATATAACCTGGGCAGCACCATTTGATTCCGGGGAGGATGCCGCATCCCTTCAAGTGAGCATGGCCGGCCATGAGTTGGTTCAAATGGCCCGCCTGGATGAGGACGTTGCTAAAGCAAGCGCTTCGGAGGGGAAGGCGGCATCAAAGGCCGAAAAACCCTCAGAAGAGCCTGAAGATTCGGAAGCATGGCCGGAGGATGAATTTCCGGAGGAATCATTCATCCCCGATCCGCTCGAACCGATGAATCGTGCTTTTTTTGCATTTAACGATGCGGCTTATTTCTGGTTTTTCAAACCCGTTGGCGAAGGATACAGCGTGGTGATGCCGGAGGTGCTGCGGGTTTCCATACGCAATTTTTTCACCAATCTGAGCATGCCCATTCGTCTGGTCAGTAGTTTGTTGCAGGGAAAAATTAAAAGCGTGGGTATGATCCTGGTGCGGTTTGTGGTCAATTCATCGGCCGGTTTCCTGGGATTTCAGGATGTGGCCAAACAGGCCCTGGGTTATCCGATACAGGACGAGGACCTGGGACAGGTGCTCGCGTTTTACGGTGTGGGTCCGGGATTCTATCTGAACCTGCCCTTCCTGGGGGCCAGCAGCCTTCGCGACACTGTGGGCTGGTCGGGGGGGCTCTGTCTGAATCCCCTTGACTATATCGTGGAAGACTGGTGGCCTAATATAGGCGCCCGAGCCTTTGATATGACCAATAAGGCATCCCTTCGTATCGGCGAATATGAAGCGCTGAAAGATGCTTCGCTTGATCCCTATGTGGCGATGCGGGATGCCTATTTTCAATACCGGCTGAACCAGATTGAGAAATAATATGATCGGTGCCGGCAATTCCCGCTCATCCCATTAAAGTTTGTTTTGACAATAGGGTCCACCCCAAACTCCGGACCCAGCAACGAAGAGGTGAGATGACATTCCTCGTTATCTCGATCTTGTAACCATGTCTCAGGGGTGGTCAGTTTTCGGTTGTCATTCCTATCTCCTCCCCGTGAGGGTTTTTCCCATATGTACCAGAGCGCATATCGCAATCCAAATCAAAGATTTGTCAATTAAAAGATGATTTATGACGGCATCTTCTGATATAAACATCAATTCTGAATGTTAAGAGAATCCGAGGATAAACCATGAAAAAGACCATTGCAATCCTGGAAGGCGACGGTATCGGCCCTGAAATCATGAGGGAAGCCATCAAGGTCCTGAAAGCTGTTGAGAAAAAATACGAACACACCTTCAAACTGATTTACGCCCCTTTTGGCGCTTCCGCCTATTTTACCGAAGGATCACCTTTTCCGGAAAAAACAAAGCAGGTCTGTGATGAGGCCGACGTCATCATCAAGGGCCCCGTGGGGCTGGCGGTTGAGCAAATGAACGATATCCCACAGGAACATCGCCCGGAACTGGGCGCCATCCTGCCGCTCAGAAAGCGGTATGACACCTTCGCCAATTTCCGGCCCGTACGGCTCCCGGCCGGGCTCAAATCCTTCTCACCCCTCAAAGAGGAGGTCATCGGCGATGGGATCGATATCCTCATGATTCGTGAACTGGTGGGGGGCATCTACTTTGGCGATAAAGTTGAGGGAACGTCCACCGAAATGAAATTTGCCCGGGATGACTGCATTTATACCGAAAAAGACGTACGGCGAGTGGCCATTGTGGCATTCGAAGAGGCCAGAAAGCGAAATGCCAAGTTGACCAATGTCCATAAGGCCAATGTTCTGGCGACGGGCCGGTTCTGGCTGGAAATTGTGGAAGCGGTTGCCAAAGACTATCCGGATATCCCCTATCAATCCGTTCTGGTGGATAACGCCGCTTTTCAACTGGTGGTCAATCCCACCCAGTTTAATGGGGTCATGCTCTTTGAAAACATGCAGGGGGATATCCTCACGGATCAGGCCGGTGGGATTATCGGGTCCTTGGGACTAATGCCTTCCGCCTGCATCGGACCGGAAAAAAGCTATGTGGAGCCAGCCCATGGGTCCGCCCCGGATATCGCCGGAAAGAATATGGCCAATCCCTACTCCATGATCGGCAGCGTTGCGCTGCTTTTTGAAAAGTGCCTGACATTGCCGGAAGAAGCGACGGATATCTGGAGCAGCATTTTTCAGATTTTTGAAGAAGGGTTTATGACCCGGGATCTCATGGGGCCCTGGCATACGAAGGAAAAACTTATCAACACGTCTGACTTTGGGGACCGGGTAGTGCAAAAGATTGAGGAAACCCATCAAGGGACCTAACAGGAGAGAGGAAACGGGCCTCGTCATTTCACAATTTTCAGAAATGTCTAGGCCCGTACCTTTTCATCCCGGGTTTTTCCATTCATGACTGCCCAGGTCTGAAGCTTTCCGTTATTTGGGACTGCGTACACACTAATGCTATGTAAGCAGGCCAAAATAGGCGAAGAGGGGGTGCTGGCCGCCATCAAAAAT
>JAFCZI010000189.1 GCA_019314425.1 Deltaproteobacteria bacterium
GAATTTACATGCCTGCCACATCGGTTGAGGCAACAAAACTCAAAAAAAACACCACTGACGTAGCTAAAGGACACGGAACCATCCTGATAATTGAAGATGAAGAGATGGTTATTGAAATCACCCAGGCGATGCTGGAGCAGTTAGGTTACCGGGTTATGACCGCCAGGACCGGCAAAGATGCCATCCATATCGCCGAAACCTTTGACGACCGAATTGACCTTGCGCTACTGGATATAAACCTGCCGGATATTGACGGAAGACATCTCTATCCGCTTATTTTGAAGGCCAGATCAAATCTGAAGGTAATTATTTTCAGCGGTTATTCAATTGACGGTCCCGCCCGGGAAATCCTGAACGCAGGGGCTCAAGGGTTTATCCAAAAGCCCTTTTCCTTTACAATATTGTCGGAGAAACTGAAGGAGACGCTGGCGGAAAAATAGACATGGCGCCCGTCTCTGTCAAATGCTTATGACACCTCCCCATAACAGTTAAGACCCTTGAACTTCTCCCGATAATGCCTGAGCAACGGCGTCAGATCCCGCTCTGGAGGTCTGACGTTCTTCAATCGATCTTGAATTTCCCGGTCACTCAATTTTACGGTCAAACTTCTGTTGGGAATGTCGATTTCAATGATATCGCCATCCGCGATGGCGCCGATGGGACCACCGTTATAGGCTTCCATCTCAACATGCCCCACACACGGACCGCTGGTAGCGCCGGAAAATCGTCCGTCCGTGATTAGGGCCACCTTGCTGTAGCCAGCGCCTTTTATGGCATCGGTGGGGGTCAACATCTCGGGCATTCCCGGGGCGCCGCAAGGGCCCTGAAACGGCAATACGATCACATCCCCTTCAGCGATGCGGCGCTCTTCAATAGCGACCAAGAGATCCTTTTCCGTATAAAATACCTTTGCGGGCCCCCTATGCACCTGCATGTCCGCATCCACCGCCGTCTGTTTGATCACCGCGCTATTGGCGATGTTGCCTTTGAGTACGGCAATACCTCCTTGAGGGTGATAGGGATTTTCAATGGGCCTTATGACGTCCCCATCCAGAACTTTCCCCCGAGCAGCGATACCGGAAATAGACCGTTCATTCACCGTATGGGAATCCTTGATCATATCACGCAACCGGTTCAGAACAGCGGCCACGCCGCCCGCCCTGTGGACATCCGCCATCTCGTGAGCACCGGCGGGAATAATGGCACAAAGATGAGGCGTCTCCCCGGCAATCCTGTCAAAGAGATCTAGGCTGATATCGATATGAGCCTCTTTCGCCACCGCAGGGATGTGCAGGACCGCGTTGGTGGACCCACCCATGGCCATATCCACCCGAACGGCATTTTCAAAAGCTTCGCGGGTCATGATGCGCTGCGGTCGAATGTCCTGTTTGATCAGTTCCACCACACGCTTTCCCGATTCATAGGCCTGTTCCATTTTTAACGGATCCAGGGCCGGGGTTGTGGCGCATCCGGTCACCGACATGCCCAGCACTTCAGAGACCACCGCCATGGTGTTGGCCGTGTAAAGGCCCACGCAGGAACCGGCCCCGCAGATCATGGCAGGGAGCATCCGTTCCGCTTCTTCAGCCGTCATCCTGCCGCCTTTCACCTGGCCCACCAGGCCGAAACCTTCGATGGGATGGTGTTTTTCACCGTTAACGATGTTGGCCTTCATGGGTCCGCCGGTGAGGATCACCGCCGGAAGATCCAGACGACCAGCCGCCATGAGCATGCCGGGGGTGATTTTATCGCAGGAAGTGACACCCACCCATCCATCCAGGGAATGGGACAGCACCATAATTTCGATATTGTCCGCAATATGCTCCCGGCTGGGAAGGCTCAGTCTCATTTCCACGTACATGGCAATCCCGTCACAGACGCCGGGGACCCCCCATTCCAGCGGCACACCACCAGCATCCCGAATGCCTCTTTTAACCTCTCGGGTTAATTCATTCAGGTGAATATGGCCAGGTATGATGTTATTGTAGCTGTTCGCCACGCCCACAAAAGGCTTACCCAGCTCAAAATCCTGCTTTTTCAGCCCGGCGGACAACAGCAGGGCTCGGTGAGGCAATGTCTCAATGCCCTTTTTCAGTATATCCGAACGCAAATTTTCTCTCCCTGTCAAACAACGACCCGTGTATAAAACATTCTATTTTCCAGCGCCTTTAGACCCTTCTTTGAACCCTTTACCAACTTCCTCTGCGCCTTTTTTAAACCCCTTGCCCACTTCCTCAGCACCTTCCTTGAAACCCTTTCCCACTTCTTTACCCATGGCCGATGCATCACTACCGACCTCCTGAGCACCTTCCTTCACGTCTTTCCCAAACTTCTGGGCGCCTTCCTTGATATCGCTCCCCACTTCTTTAGCCGTGTTTGAAACACTTTGGCCAGCCGCTTTGGCGCTCTCTCCTGCGGTTTTTCCCTCAGCAAAAACCGAATTCCCCACGAAAAAAAACCCCATCAAAAGAACCACCAGAAACCCTTTTTTCATCTTAACGCTCCTCCTTAATTTTCTTAAAAATAATCCCCTCCCAAAAAGAGTGTTACTCTCACAATCAAACGCCGTTTGTAAAGCCTTTTCTTTCAATGCTGTTGGCACCGTGAAAAGTCCCATCTATAAGATAGTATCTGAACGAAAATACGGAAATAAAGTTTTCCATTTTTGAATTGATGTTTACAACTCTGTGAAATTGTATGATCTTTTCAACTTAAAACCCGAAACTTAAAACCGTGTCTGAACGATCCAGAGAAACCCCGCCGCCAAAATCATGGACAAGCAGAGGAACTGCCCCATAGAAAACAATCCCAGGAACAGCCCGATATGGGCGTCCGGTTCCCTGAAGAATTCCACCACAAAGCGCATGGCGCCGTATCCGGCCAGGAACAGAGCCACCAGGGCACCGGGGCGTTTGATGCGATCTTTAAGTACCCACAGAACCACAAACAGGACCACGCCTTCAAGTCCTGCCTCGTAAAGCTGGGACGGATGCCGCGGCACGCCGGGGCTTGCGGGAAACACCATGGCCCAGGGGGCTGATGTGGCCCGGCCGTAGAGCTCGCCGTTAATGAAATTTCCCATTCGACCGAAAAAAAGCCCCACGGGCGCTGTCACAATGACCACATCCGCTACCTGCAAAAAGGGCAGCCCATGTACGCGGCAAAACAGGATGCTTGCCAGCACGACACCGATGAAGCCCCCATGGAAACTCATCCCGCCGTGCCAGACGGCTATAATCTCTATGGGGTGCTGAAAATAATACCCCAGATTCGCAAACTGGTAAAACAGGACATACCCCAGGCGGGCCCCCACTACCAATCCAAGGGCCATATAGAAAATCAAATCCTGCAACAGTTTTCCCTGAAGCCCCAGACGGTTCGCGCCCTTCTGCGCACCGATCAGAAAATAGGCCGACAGAAATCCCAGGACATACATAAGCCCGTACCACCTGAGTTTAAACAGCCCCAGTTCGATAATGCTGGGATCAATCTTTGGAAATGGGATCATAATGCTTGACTATTGCAGGGATTTATTTACTGTATCACTCATAATCTCAATGTTCACTCAGATGGAAGATAGAGCAGACAAACGGACCTAGTCAAGAAAGAAATTTGTTTTCAACGGATTCACAAAGGACAAAAAATGTCAAACACCAATGTGTTGTCTCAACGATATGCCAGCCCCGAAATCAATAACATCTTTTCTGAAGCGGGAAGGATTCTGGCCGAAAGAGAACTCTGGATTGCCGTGATGCAGGCTCAGAAAAAAATGGGGCTCTCGATCCCCTCTGACGTGATTGAGGGTTACGAAGCCGCCAGAAACAACATTGATCTGGGCTTCATCAAACAGCGGGAGATTGAAACCAAACACGACGTCAAGGCCAAAATCGAAGCATTTGTCAAGGCTTCCGGGAAAGATGAGCATATTCACAAGGGCATGACCAGCCGGGATCTCACCGATAATGTGGAGCAGATGCAGTTCAAGAAGGCATCCCGAATCATCCTGGGCCGCTATGTGTCCGTCCTGAGGCATATGCTGGATCGCGCCTCAGAATACCGGGACATTGTTCTTACGGCCCGAACTCACCATCAGGCCGCGCAACCCACCCTTCTGGGACGACGGTTTTCCATGTGGGCGGAAGAACTGCTCACCCACATGACGGGTTTTGAAAGTTTCTTAAATGCGTATCCCCTCCGCGGCATCAAAGGTCCGGTGGGCACACAGTTTGATATGCTCACCCTGCTGGGCAGCCCTGAGAAGGTCCACAATCTGGAAACCATGGTGGCCCAAAGTTTGGGATTTGAGCACGTTCTGAATTCCACGGGCCAGGTTTATCCCAGGTCCCTGGATTACGCCCTGCTCAGTCAATTGGCCTTTATGGGAAGCGCCTGTGAGAATTTTGCCAAAGGCATGCGCCTCATGAGCGGCTATGAACTGGTGACCGAAGGCTTCAAGGAAGGACAAGTCGGGAGCAGCGCCATGCCCCATAAAATGAACACACGAAGCGCCGAGAGAATCTGCGGGTTTTCCACCCTCATCAAGATGTACACGGACGGCGCCTCGCGGCTGGCGGGAGACCAGTGGGAAGAAGGGGATGTATCCTGTTCGGTGGTGCGACGGATTGTTATGCCGGACGCCCTGTATGCCTCGGACGGTTTATGTGAAACCACCCTGACGGTTCTTTCCAACATGGGCGCTTACCCGGTGATCATCGACAAAGAGGTGGACCGGTATCTGCCGTTTCTGGCCAGTAGTGAAATCCTCATGACGGCCGTGAAAGCCGGCATCGGCAGAGAAACAGCTCATGAAGCCATCAAACACCATGCCGTGGCCGAAGCCATGTCCATGCGGCAGAAGGGGGTAGCCCCCCAGCTATCCGGGAAACTCGCCAATGATCCGGTGTTCAAATCGGCCGGCATCACGGAAGCTCAAATCAACGGGATACTTGAGGACAAAAAACATTTTGTCGGAAACGCTGCCGCACAGATTGAGCAAGTCGCAAAAAAAGCCTCTTCCCTGCTTGATCGCTATGCGGAAGATGCTCGATATGAGCCGAAAGACATCCTGTAAGGGAACTGGAAGAAAATAATACATGCATATCGTGCAGAACTTTTGTTCGTCTTCAAGGCGTGATGGCAGGTGGTAGGGGCACGACGCATCGTGCCCCTACTATGTGCCTGTTATCACAACGTAGAAAACGGGCAAAAGGGCAAGCAGGATGCGTAGATTATTTTTTGGAAGTTCCCTTACTGCAAGTATTACCTGTTTGAGAATCTTCGTCAACTGAAAATGTAATGATCAGGGGAACGCATAAACCACGCAGGGACCTTCGCGGAATCATCCGACCCCGCTACCAGCCCCGACACAGCACTTCACTTTTCGCCCCGCCGACGGCGGGGACGGGATTTTCTCCGGGTCAGCGGGCCAGCATCCACCGAGGCCCGTTGAGCTGGGGAAAAGGCAAGCCGGAACCCGAGGTTGTTGTTGCGGTTGCCCGGCTCGTTCCTGTTGCGATTGGCCGACCGGCAGTTTCCGGCGTTGTTGTTCCAGCTACCGCCCCGATTCACGCGGTTCGAGCCTTTGGAGAAAACCCAGAGGTTTGGTGATCAACACTGCCAAAACGACTGATGACATTTGTCCTGAACCCGGCGCTTTCGGCGCTCCGAGTGAACTCAACCAGGGGCGTCACGTGGACGGACAATGTATCTTCGGTCCACTCCCCTGTCAGAAACGCTTTTTCATGATTTCGAAATTTCCGAATGAATCTTTTCCTGCTTGAGGAGGACAGTCGAATTTTTCCCGGGTAAATAAAATATCCCAAAAAAGGCATGCCCCGGGCACACCGGTTCAACTGAATTTTCGGGTTCAATTTCAACCGCAAATGTTCATGGAGCCAATGCTCAATACCGGACAGTTCTTCCTTCAACATTTTCCTGTCAGCTCCCCAAAGAACAAAATCATCCATATATCGCACGTAGCCCCGGATACTTCTGACCTCTTTGGTCCAGTGATCAAGGCGCCCCAGATAAAAATTGGCCATATGCTGCGAGAACAGGTTGCCGATAGGCACCCCTTTGCCCGGCTGGGTGGCGTATGTATTCAAAATGCTTCGGAACAGATCCAGCAGATCCCGATCTTTGAAGCGCCTTTCCAACTGACGCATTAATATCTCATGGTCGATTGAGTTGAAATATTTGGCGATATCGAGCTTAAGATACCAGAGGAACCGGCCCGAAAACATTTCCGCCCTTGAAATGGCTTTACGTCCCCCCTTCCCTTTTCGGCAAGCGTAGGAATCGAAGATAGCGTATGCATCCAGTGTTTGTTCACAGACATTCATAATGGCATGGTGCAGAACCCGTTCCCTGAAACAGGCCGCGCAAATAAGGCGTTTTTTGGGGTCATGCACATAAAAAAACCGGTAATCGCCCAGTTTCACCCGTTGATCCAGAATCTCCTGCCGAAGCGCCATGATGTTGGGCTCAAAGTGGTTTCTGAACGTCATCACCTCGACTCTGTCTTGTTTGCCTCTCGCTGCTTTACAGAAGGCCAGACGAAGGTTGTCAGGCGCCGCGATTTTGAGATAGAGATTACCGGTTCGTTTCATTAGCCCGGCTCTCAGCTTCCAACTCAATGCAATTACCCGCCATAATTCCCAGAACCGCATCCCCGTAGTTCTTCGCCCGGGCCTCCCCCACGCCGGAAATCTCCTTCAGGTCTGCTTTGGACTTCACTTTTCTTTTGGCCATCTCAGCCAGTTGTTCATTGGTAAAGATAGTGTAGACCGGCACGGCCTCCTTTTCAGCCGCCTGTTTTCGCCAGTCCCTGAGTTTTACGAAAAGGGCGAAGTCTTCCGATGAGAGGACCTCACGGTAGTCCACCCGTTTTTTACCGGTGGTTTTCTGTGGTGTATTGCCGTCGGACATATATTCCACGGCCATGGTCCAGAAGGAGTTTTCACCCTGGCTAACGAACTCCCGGTGTACGGTGAGAACGCGTTGTGAACGGAGAAAGTGATTAAGTTCCGTTTCCACTTCCCGGGTTGCTTTCAGAGGAATTGTGAAGAATTTATATTGTATGGTCATGATAATCTCCTGTGCGTTCCCACGCGAAGCGGGGGAACGAGGGGGGGGAGTGCAGAAGCATGGGGACTAGGCGGCAATGGCTGCACTCCTCCGACTCCGCTCATAGAGATGGGGGGAAAAGGCAAGCCGGAACCCGAGGTGGTTGTTGCGGGGGCCCGGCTCGTACCAGAAGCGATTGGCCGACCGGCAGTAGCCGGCGGAGTTGTTCCAGCTACCGCCCCGAAGCACGCGGTTCGAGCCCGAAGTGGGACCCGTGGGATTCGTCACTGAACCTGGAGGATAATCCCCATACCAGTCCTGGCACCACTCCCAAACATTGCCGTGCATATCGTACAACCCCCAGGCATTGGATCGTTTCGTTCCTACGGCATGGGCATATTTATCTCCAACGTCCCGGGCATTCTTGTAATACCACGCATAATTCCCAAGCTGACTATCGCTGCCCCCAAAGCAAAACCGCATGGTCGAACCCGCCCGGCAAGCGTATTCCCATTCGGCTTCCGTGGGCAAGCGATATTTGCGGGTTCCCTCTTTCTGATTTAAGCGCTTGATAAATTTCCGGGCATCCTCCCACGATACATAAACAGCCGGATTGTTCGCATTTTCCCGCACATATTTCTTTCCCAACCATGGCCGGGTCCCCATCACCCGTTCCCACTGCCCCTGGGTCACCTCCGTGGCCTGCATATAATACCCATGGGTCAAAGTCACCCGGCGCTGCTTCTCATCACTGTCCCGTCCCGATTCCGCATATAATACCCATGGGTCAAAGTCACCCGGCGCTGCTTCTCATCACTGTCCCGTCCCGATTCCCCCGAGGGACTCCCCATCATAAAACTCCCCGGCGAAACATAAACAAATTCCATCCCCAGGCTGTTGCGCGTTTTCCCGCCGGCAGAAGGCCGGGTTGCTGCCGGTTGCGCCACCCGCACCACCGTCAGCCGCATGCTGATGGTCTCATCCTCTCCAGCCGACAGGCTCACCCACCGCTTTTCCGTCTCATACCCTTCCGCCGACACCTCCA
>JAFCZI010000190.1 GCA_019314425.1 Deltaproteobacteria bacterium
AAAGCGTGGAGAAACTACATTGACCGGTTCAAAGATTTCCAAAAGATATGCAAAGGCGCTGCTCAGTCTGGGGCAGGAAGACGGAAATTATGCGGAATACGGGGATAACCTGAAGGAATTCGCCGGGCTCTGCGCAGGTAACCCGGAATTCAGCAAGGTGATTGGTAATCCGGTTTTTTCCGTGGATGATCGAAAAAAGGTGCTGAATGCCGTGTTGGAGAAAAGTTCCTTTGCTGATTATGTCAAGAATCTTCTGCGGCTTCTCCTGGATCAAAACAGGATCGGGGGCATCGAAGATGTTTCAGCCAATTACGCGCGACTCACCGATGAGATTTCAAATATTATCCGCGCTGATATCATTACGGCCAGACCTTTGAAAGATGAGGCAATGGACAAACTGGATGCCGTCCTTGCAAAAATCACTTCCAAAACGGTCAAAACCAACGTAGAAGAGGATGAGTCTCTCATTGGGGGGCTTGTCGTGAAGATAGGTGATTTGGTATTGGATGGCAGTGTCAGGGCACAGCTTGAGGGCCTAAAAGAATCGTTAAAGAGGGGTGAATATAACTAATGGAGATCAGAGCTGCAGAAATAAGTGAGATAATCCGGGGTCAGATTAAAGATTATGAGAAGAAGGTCGAAGTAAGTGAGACCGGAACCGTCTTGTCTGTGGGTGATGGCATCGCTCGCGTATACGGGATTGAGAAGGTCATGGCCATGGAGATGGTGGAATTCTCCGGTGGCATATTTGGCCTTTGTCTTAATCTGGAAGAAGATAACGTGGGTGTCGCCATTATGGGCGATGACTCCAAAATTAAAGAGGGTGATACGGTTAAACGGACCGGTAAAATTGCTGAAATCCCAGTGGGAGAGGCGGTTTTGGGTCGCGTTATTGACGCAGTGGGGAAACCCCTTGACGGCAAGGGACCCATTGAAGCCACCCAATTTAATCGACTTGAGATGGTTGCGCCCGGTGTTATTGACCGTAAATCTGTTGCCGAGCCCCTGTTCACGGGTATCAAGGCCATCGATGCTATGACGCCGGTGGGAAGGGGCCAGCGTGAGTTGATCATCGGTGACCGGCAGATCGGGAAAACGGCCATCTGCGTGGACGCCATCATCAATCAGAAGGATACGGATGTTTACTGCATTTATGTGGCAACGGGACAGAAAAAATCAACCGTTGCCCAAGTGGTTAATATCCTGGAGCGTCACGGCGCCATGGAATACACAACGGTCGTGGCGGCCTGCGCCAGCGATCCGGCCACTCAGCAGTTTATTTCACCCTACGCCGGATGTGCCATCGGAGAATACTACCGAGACCAGGGAAAACATGCCCTGATTATTTACGACGATCTTTCAAAACAGGCAACGGCTTACCGGCAGGTGTCTCTTTTGCTCAAACGGCCCCCCGGCCGGGAGGCTTTCCCCGGGGATATTTTTTACAACCATTCCAGGCTCCTTGAACGAGCCGCCAAGGTGAATGACAAACTGGGGGGAGGCTCTCTGACGGCGCTTCCGATTATTGAAACCCAGGCAGGTGATGTTTCCGCCTATATTCCCACCAACGTGATCTCCATTACGGACGGTCAGGTCTATCTCGAGCCCAATCTGTTTTTCTCGGGCGTCCGTCCCGCCATTAATGTGGGCCTTTCCGTTTCCCGTGTGGGCGGTGCCGCTCAGACCAAGGCCATGCGGAAGGTTGCGGGTTCTTTGAAGCTGGATATGGCCCAGTTTAGAGAGCTGGAAGCGTTTGCCGCTTTCGGCAGCGATCTTGACAAGACGACGCTGAAACAGCTTGAGCGAGGCCGTAGGCTGGTTGAAGTATTGAAGCAGCCCCAGTTTCAACCCATGTCGGCTGAGAGAGAGGTGGCGATTCTTTTTGCCGCTTCGAATGGTTTTCTCGACAAGTGGCCGGAAGATGCAATTGCGGATTATGAAAAGCAGATGCTGGAGTTTTTCGACAGCAAATACGCCGATGTCTTGGCCGATATCAAGGAGAAAGGTGATATTTCAGAGGAAACGGACGGCAAACTGAAAAAGGCTCTGGAAGAATTTGAGGGTATTTTTCAGCCCGCGGCCTGAACCGCCTTATTGTTTTAGAAACGATGATAAACGTCAGATAAACAAAGAGGGAAAGGCCACATGGCAACCTTAAATGATATTAAGATGAAAATAGCTGCTGTTAAGAAAACGCGGCAAATTACGAAAGCCATGAACATGGTTGCCGCTGCCAAACTCCGCGGCGCCCAGATGAAAATGGAAAACTTTGAGCCCTACGCGACCAAGTTCGCGGAAGTGCTTGGAAATCTGGCAAGCCGGATCGAACCTGATATTCATCCTCTGCTCGTGAAGAAGGAAAAGGTTTCCCGGGTGGAGCTGTTGCAGTTTACGGGCGATAAGGGCCTTTGCGGCAGTTTCAATTCCAATCTGATCAACCGGGCTGAAAAGTGGATGAAACAAGAGAAGGATAGTGGGGTTGACGCCGGACTCACGGCGATTGGAAGACGGGGGCGCGATTATTTTAAGAAAAGAGGGTATGATCTCATTGGAAGCCATATTAATGTGTACGGGAGTGTCGACATATCTTTTGTTAATCAGATCAGCAGCGGTATGATTACCCGGTATCTTACGGATGAGGTGGATGGGGTCTATATGATCTACAGCCGGTTCATCAGTATGGGCAAGCAGGTGCCCACATTGGTGAAACTGCTCCCCGTTGAACCGCCGGTCACCGAAGATGAACAAGCGTCCGGAGCTGATGCGGAATATCTTTGTGAGCCTGATCCGGAAGGGCTGATGATCGAGCTCTTACCCAAGCATCTCAATGTACAGATTTATAATGCATTTCTACAAAACGAAACCAGTGAACATGCCGCGCGAATGGCTGCCATGGACAATGCTTCCAGGAATTGTGACGATCTTGCGGAAAGTCTTACCCTGGTATACAACAAAGCACGACAGGCGGCTGTTACTGCCGAATTAATGGATATTGTGGGCGGCGCCGCCGCCTTGAAGGGATAACGGTTTTAACCTTATAAGGAGGTTTTTATTTAACCATGAATGAGGGCAAATTAATACAAATCATTGGTCCGGTCGTCGATGTGGAGTTTGGTGATGGTGAACTCCCTGCAATACTAACCGCACTCCTGATCAGCAATCCGGCAATCAACGATGTGGAAGACAATCTGGTTGTGGAAGTTGCGCAGCACCTGGGTGACAATGTGGTGCGTTGCATTGCCATGGATGTGACCGACGGCCTTGTGCGGGGCATGCCGGTCAAGAATACGGGAAATCCGATTATGATGCCTGTAGGGGATCCCGGTTTGGGTCGTGTCCTCAACGTGGTCGGAAGACCTGTGGATGGTCTGGGTCCGGTGGAGGCGACGGAATATTATCCCATTCATCGTCCCGCGCCATCTTTTGAAGAGCAGGACACGTCTGTAAACGTGCTTGAAACCGGCGTAAAGGTCATTGATCTTCTGGTTCCCTTCCCCAGGGGCGGTAAAATGGGAATGTTTGGCGGGGCCGGCGTTGGAAAGACGGTCGTCATGATGGAGATGATTCATAATATTGCCATGCAGCATGGCGGCATCAGCGTGTTTGCCGGTGTCGGTGAACGCACGAGAGAGGGCAATGACCTGTACATGGAGATGAAGGAATCGGGTGTTCTCCCGAAAGCCGCGCTGATTTACGGTCAGATGACGGAGCCCCCCGGCGCCCGCGCAAGGGTGGCGCTTTCTGCGTTGACTGCGGCGGAATATTACAGGGATGAGCGGGGGCAGGACGTTCTGCTCTTTATCGATAACATCTTTCGATTTACGCAGGCCGGGGCCGAGGTTTCAGCGCTGTTGGGTCGTACGCCTTCCGCTGTGGGGTATCAGCCGACGCTCGGTACCGATCTGGGCGCTTTGCAGGAACGGATTACGTCTACCAAAAAAGGTTCCATTACAGCGGTTCAGTGCGTGTATGTGCCCGCAGATGACCTTACGGATCCTGCGCCTGCGACCACCTTTGCCCATCTCGACGGAACTGTGGTGTTGTCAAGGCCGTTGACGGAACTGGGTATTTATCCGGCCGTGGATCCGCTGGATTCAGGCTCCAGGATTCTGGACCCGAATTTTCTTGGCGAAGAACACTATAAGACGGCAATGCAGGTTCAGCGTATTCTTCAGAAATATAAGGAGCTGCAGGATATCATCGCCATCCTGGGTTTGGACGAGCTATCCGACGAGGATAAAATGACGGTCGCTCGGGCCCGACGTATTCAACGATTTTTGTCCCAGCCATTCCATGTGGCCGAGACATTTACAGGAATGCCGGGAACCTACGTGCCTGTCGCTGAGTCGGTCAAGGGCTTCAAAGAGATTATCGAGGGCAAACACGATGATCTGCCCGAAGCCGCATTTTATATGGTCGGTAATATCGAACATGCGCAGGAAAAAGCTGAGAAGATGGCTAGCAGCAACTAAAAAAGGGGATAATCCATGGCAAAGCTACATTTGGAAGTCGTTACCCCTGAGAAGGTGATGGTGAGTCAAGAGGTGGACATTGTTGTTGCCCCCGGGACCATGGGTGAGTTCGGCGTTTTAGAGGGGCATGTGCCATTTCTTTCAGGAATTGTCCCGGGCGAGTTGCGGTTTACCAGCGGCAGTCAAACGGAACGTTTTCTGGTGACGACGGGATTTTCTGAAGTTTCCGATAACAAGGTTTCGGTTTTGGTGGATTCGGCTGAAAAGGCTACGAAAATTGATTTTGAACGCGCTCGAAAGGCCATGGAGAGGGCCAAGGAGAGACTTTCCCTGGATCGGGGTAAGGAAGATGTCGATTTCCTGAGAGCCGAAGCAGCGCTCAAACGCGCCTTGGTTCGCATGAGGGTATCGGAAAAGAAAGCTTAGTAAAGAGAGCATAACCACTAAAAAAGGCAAGCGGAAAAGTCCGCCTGCCTTTTTTTATGTATTGACCTTTCTTGATTTCAACGATAGTATGGCGAGAGTTTGACTAGGCGATTAGGTGCGGGTAAATTGTTAGTTTGGTTTTTGATATTTTCGGATTTTGTAGCGTATTTGACAAGGGGCATGGGTGGTTATGAATACAGAGGCTAATAGCGGGCAATATAGTGTTTGGGAATCTTCAAGCTTGGAGGAAGAGATGGTTCAGTTCCAGTTGCTTGAGGAAAAAGTTGACAGCCTTATTGCAAAAATAATGGCGTTGAAAAGCGAAAAAGAAGCCCTTGAAAAGAAATTTC
>JAFCZI010000015.1 GCA_019314425.1 Deltaproteobacteria bacterium
GACAATGCCGCTTTCTGGATCGGAGAGTCATACATGGTCATGAAGCAGTATGAACAGGCCATTTTAGCTTTTAAGAAAGTGATGAAGAAATACCCGAGGGGAAACAAAGTCCCCAATGCGCTTCTCAAGCAGGCGCTGGCTTTCTACAAGCTCAATGACAAAACCAGTGCCAAATTGCTGCTCAAAAAGCTCATTAAGAAATACCCCAAATCCAATGAAGCAACCATCGCCAGAAACAAGCTGAAGACGATGAAGTAAAACCGGATGACGGATGGCAGAGGGCCGTCATCCGTCATCCGTCTTCTGCTGTTTTTCGACCATAACGTCATTAAATGCCGACATCATATCTTTTCGGCTGATGACCCCCAGAAGTTTTTCGGGATCGTCGCGATCCACCACCGGAAGCACCGCAAAATCACCGGACGCAATTTTGGCCAGGGCTGACAGGAGGGTTTCATCCCGGGTGACCGTAACCACATCGCGACTGGCCATATGCCCCGCCGTAATGGAACGTTTCCCTTTCTTCAGCGCCTTTTTGCAGTCGGAAATAGACAGAATACCCTTGAGCCTCCCCTCATCATCCACCACGGGAAAACTGTTGAAACGGCTTTCATAAATCAGCTTTTTGAGCCCTTCAAAATCCATCTGAACGTTTACCGGTTCCACGGTGGGGGTCATTGCATCGCCAACAAGAACCCCCCTGAAACGGCTCATTTCGCTGTCTGAAGCCGGAACCGCGTTGCTTCTCTGCCCATCAACGGTACCGGCCTTCATTTCTTCCACCCGATTGTTGTAATACTCGATCAAATCCCTGCGATCGAGCATGCCGATAAGAACCGCCGGGTCCTCGTCCCGAACCACCGGCACCCGTTGAAGATTGCGAATCGTGCATTTTTTCATAACGGCGTTTAAGTCTTCAGAGGGGGTCGTATAGATAATATCGGGATTGGCCACATCCTTCATCCGCACGAGATCCCCGATCTCCTGATCGAAGATGACGCCGCGAATATCATTAATGGAAAATATCCCCGTGAGCCTGTTTTCTTTGTCCACCACAGGATAATAGTGCTGGTGGCTTGAGCTGAAAATCTTTCTGAATTGCTGCAGGGTCATATCCTGAGGAATCAATTGGACTTTCCTGAACTTTCCGGTCAGCTCTTTGACACGGATGGCTTCAAGGATGTCCACAAAGAAATCCCCCCGGTGGGCATTGGAGTCAATTTTGTTTTTGGCCTGTTTGTCATAAATGGTCCACTTCTGGCTGATCAGATAGGCCACTGAGCACACGAGAAGGCCCGGGAGGAGCAGATGATAGGAATTGGTCATCTCACTGACAAATATGATCGTAGAGATGGGGGTATTGGAAACACCCGCGAAAAAACCCGCCATGCCCACCACCACAAAGGCCCCCGGCTGTGTGACCACATTGGGTATGATTTCATGAAAAAATCTTCCCACGACGCCACCCAATGCGCCACCAATGACCACGGAAGGGCCAAATACACCACCGCTACCCCCTGAGCCGATGGAAAAAGATGTGGTCAGGATTTTCCCCAATGCCAGTGCAAGAAGGAGCATTGCGGGAAGTTCATTGTCCAACGCCATTTGTGCAAAACCGTAACCAAACGACAGGGTTTCCGGCAGAAAAAAGCCGATGGCCCCCGTCAACAGACCGCCGATGGCCGGCTTGATATGATTGGGGAGGTTAAGCTTCTTGAAAGCACCCTGAACGCCGTAAAAGGATTTCACGTACAGGAGCCCCCCCGCAGCCAGCACGACCGCCAGGACCATATAAGGCCCCAGCTCCAGGGGATTTCGGAATACAAAGGGCTGGGTTTCAAAAAGCGACCCCCATCCAAAAACAAGACAGAAGACACAATAGGCCACCACCGATGAGATGCCAGCGGGAATAATCACCTCGGATTCAAATTCGGGGTCGCGGTAAAGCACCTCGGCGGCAAACAGGGCGCCTGCCAGCGGTGCCCGGAAAATGCTTCCCACACCGGCCCCCATACCGGCCGCCAGCATAATCCTGCGTTCCCGGTCCGAAAGCTTCAGCTTTGTCGCCAGAAAAGATCCGAACCCTGCACCGATCTGAGCAATGGGCCCCTCACGGCCACCGGATCCTCCCGAGGTCAACGTAATGGCGGAAGCAAAGGTTTTGATGATGGGAATCCTTCCGCGAATAAAGCCGCCCTTATTGTGGTAGGAATCAATAGCCGCATCGGTCCCGTGGCCTTCGGCTTCCGGTGCAAAGGTATAGACGAGCCAGCCGCTGATAAGTCCCCCGAACACCGGCAAAAAAAGAAGTATCCATCGATTGAAAACGGTCTTTGTGGGTTCAAACAGATGCCCTTCACCCGGGGGGGCAGGAGGACGATATCCAGCCATCTGATCCAACAGAAAATGGGACCCGATTTGGCAGAGGAATTGAAAAAGAATGGATCCCAAACCGGCAATGAGACCAATCAGGATAAAATAAAAGCCCCATTTCCCCACCGTTCTGATGGTTTGGGATTGCGCTTTTAGCGTGTTCTTATCGAACCAGAGTTTACGTTTGTTTCTATGGGCCATGCCAATTTGCTTTCTCGTAATAGGGTGGAAAATATTCTTATGTTTAAAGCCTTTATAGTGAGGCGACGGGGCTTCGTCAAGGGGTAAGTTTACCAGAAAGCCAAAATACAAATAGGGCAAAAAAGGTTTGTAAAAGTTCATTTAACATTGGTTATTAACATAATTTTTATTGACTTTGAGTTTTCTCGGCATTAAAGTCCGAAGAAAGGGGTAATTGGGCTTTCCTGCCCTTCAAAAACCCGTTGAACCTAAAATCTCAATACCGAGGAGTTTATGTTATGCCGGAAATCATGACAACCAAGGAAATCGCGAAATATTTAAAGCTACATGAGATTACCATCTGCAAATATGCGGCCGAGGGGAAGATCCCTGCTATTCGAATCGGTAGAGTATGGAGATTCGACAAAGATGCCATCGACCGATGGATCGGGGGGGGTCAGAAAAACTGATCCGCTGTTTACAATTCACCCATTAACCCGTTGACCATGATTGGACGACAGGTGGAACAGGCACACCCGCTGGGTTATCACGAATACAGCAGGCTCGGCTTGGTCCACTCTCGGTAGGTTTCGAGATCCGGCAACCAGTCTCTCTCTAGGCGATACATCGCGTGCCCGGATTCCAGACCATGCCGAAGGGGAACGCTCCCTAAAATCATGTCGATGGGTTTTTTTATGTGCTCATACTCATAGGGTGGCTCTTTCCATTCAAAATGCTCGCCATAAAGAGAAATCACGGCCTGCAACAGCGCCAACGCGGTGTAGTAGGGACGATAGGCGTGGAGGTCCAGAATGTGAATCATGAAGCCACGGCAAAGCCTGCCGGACCACTTGTGAAATGTCGGGCGAAACAGGTAGTCTTGAAGGCGGCATCCACTGAGGGCTTCGGGATCCAGGCGTTTTCGGATGGCGGCCGGTTCAAAGTAAGGGGCGCCGAAAATTTCAAAGGGCCGGCAGGTGCCTCTCCCTTCGGAAACGTGCGTGCCTTCCCATATAACCTGCCCGGGATAAACATAAGCGGTTTCAGGAAACGGCATGTTGGGAGAAGGCATCATCCACCGGAGGCCGGTCTCACGCCAGGTCATGTGCCGGCGCCATCCGACCATGGGAATGACTTCAAGATCGCACCCCAGCGCAAAAACCCGGTTGAACAGGTGGGCCATTTCACCCATGGTGAGACCATGCCGCATGGGCAGGGACGCAGGACCCACAAAGGAGAAAAGATCAGGCGAAAGGCGGTTTCCTTCCAGGATTTCCCCCCCCAGGGGATTGGGCCGGTCGAGGATAACGATTTTTTTCCCAAAACGCGCCGCAGCCCTCATGCAGCAAAGCATGGTGGAGGAAAAAGTATAGACCCGCGTACCCACATCCTGAAGGTCAATGATCAACGTGTCGATGAGGTCAAACATCCGGGGCTCCGGTTCCCTTGATTCGGCGTAAAGGCTGAAGACGGGAACATCCAGGGCCCCATCATGGGCATGCGGGGTTTCAACCATATTGTCCTGGTCTTCTCCCCCATAACCGTGCTGTGGTCCAAAAAGCGCCCGAAGCTGTCCGGGAAGTCGTTTGGCAAGGACATCCCGAGCGGTTTCAAGCATCCGGTTGAGTGACGCCTGATTTGAAAGAAGGCCCAGTCGCTCTCCCTTGAAGCGGGTCCACTCTCCTTCGGTTAGACGATCAAGGCCGGTAAGGACATTTTTCATATGATAGCCATTCTCCCATTCTGCAGTATTCGGGACCATCGTAAATTATATTTGTTTTCTTTTCAAGGTCCATGCTTGTCAGGAATCGCCATGCTTCTCTGGGTTTTTTTCGCCCATGCCGCACCGTCCCATGCCGCCGGCTTCAACTCACTTAAAGGCCGTGGTGTGGACGTTCTTTTTCCACCCACACTTGAGCAGGCCGCCAAAGAGACCGCTCAAATGATACCACAAATCAAGAAAGACCTTCAGAAAACATTCAACTGGCCTTTCAGCTTGAAACCCACCATCATTCTCATGGAAGATTCCCGGCGTTTCCACCGGATGACCCAGAGTCCCCTCGTGGTGGGTTTTGCCGTACCCGGAAAAAATCTTGTGGTCATCGATTACGCCCGAATCAGAAACCCCTTAAACTTTAGAAATATCCTGAAACATGAGCTCTGCCACCTGCTCCTTCACGAACACGTGAACAATGTCCCCATTCCACGATGGTTTGACGAAGGCATTGCCCAGTGGACCAGCGATGGCGTAATGGATATTGTCCATGACCCAAAGGATGCCCTTTTGCCGAAAGCCGCCTTTTCCGATCACATCATCCCATTGGGAGCCCTGAACAAGGGATTCCCCGAAAACGCGAATGCTTTGCGTCTGGCCTATGAAGAGAGCAGAAGTTTCATTGACTACATCATCAGCACCCATGGGAAGCCGGGCTTGCTTGAAATTCTCGGGTTGATGAAAAGCGGCGTCCCCCTGCGAAAGGCCGTTATTCAGGCGCTTGGCGTCCCCCTTTACAAAATTGAAGAGGACTGGCAATCATCCCTCAAACAGAACATTGCCTGGTTTGCCCATCTGAGCTATTATTTATACGAAATCCTCTTTGCCTTTGGCGGGTTGATGGTGGTTTATGCTTTCATTAAGGTGTTGCGAAAAAAAAGAGCCTATATGGAAGAAGAGTAGTACTTAAAACCTAAAACTGCGGCTTTGCCGCTTTAGTATATGAAAAGGTTTAGTTGATATTTTCGGCCAGGTATGCCAAAGTCCGAAATCTTAATCTATTGTAGATATGTTTTCACTGAAAGGAACCAACAAACATGGATTTTCCCCATTTATTTTCCCCCATCACCATCCAGGATATGGAACTGAGAAACCGGATTGTCATGACCGCCATGCATCTGGGGTATACCCCGAGGGGAGAGGTCACCGACCAGCTCGTTAATTTTTATACCGAAAGAGCCAGAGGGGGCGTCGGCCTCGCCATTGTGGGGGGATGCCCCATTGATGAATTCGGCGGCATGGCAGGCATGATTGCCCTCTATGACGATCGTTTTATCCCCGGGTTGAAGCGATTGACCGATGCGGTTAAAAGCCATGGCACTAAAATTGCTGCTCAGCTCTATCAGGCCGGGCGGTATACCCATTCGACCATGATCGGCGGCCAAAAACCGATTTCCGCTTCCGCCGTCCGTTCCAAACTGACGGGAGAAACCCCCAGGGCGCTGGCGCTTGAGGAAATTCCCGGCGTTCAGGACAAATTTGCTGAAAGTGCCCTGCGCGCGCAGGAAGCGGGATTTGATGCCGTTGAAGTCATGGGAAGTGCCGGATACCTCATCAGCCAGTTTCTTTCGCCCATTACCAACCTTCGTGAGGACAAATACGGGGGCTCTTTTGAAAACCGCATGCGATTCGGCATCGAAACCATTTCAAAAGTTCGAAAGGCCCTGGGCCCTGATTATCCGGTCCTGCTACGTATCGCCGGCAACGATTTCATGGAAGGGAGCAACACCAATCATGAGGCAAAACAATTCGCGGCGGAAGCGGAAAAGGCAGGCATTGATCTTTTTAATGTCACGGGCGGCTGGCATGAAACGCGTGTTCCCCAGCTCACCATGGGCGTCCCCAGAAAAGCCTATGTTTACCTGGCCAGAGGAATCCGCTCCGCTGTATCGGTGCCGGTCATTTCCAGCAACCGCATCAATGATCCCAAGGCGGCCGAAGAGGTCCTTCGAAGCGGCGGCGCAGACCTTGTGACCATGGCCAGAGGGCTTCTGGCAGACCCCGATTTGCCCAACAAGGCCCGCGCTGGAAAATCCCGTCTCATCTACCATTGTGTGGCGTGTAACCAGGGGTGTTTTGACTCCATTTTTCAGGGGCGTCCCGCCACCTGCATGGTAAACCCGCAGGCCGGTCGAGAGGCTGAACTGCAGATAAAACCCGCACCAAAATCCCGTAAAATACTCGTTGTCGGCGGGGGGGCGGCCGGTATGACCCTGGCGTGTACCGCCAAAGACCGGGGGCACCATGTGATTCTCATAGAGAAAAGCGATAAGCTGGGGGGCCAAATTCTTTTAAACCATTTAATCCCCGGACGCGGGGAGCTGGAGACAGCCGCCATCGACCTGATCCACAATCTTCAGGACAAGGGCGTGGAGACAGTGATGGAAAAAGAGGTTACGCTGGCGGTGGTGGATCAACTGGCGCCGGATGTGGTGGTAGTGGCCGCCGGTGCGCAACCGATAAAACCGAAAATCAAGGGCGTCAATGGGGACAATGTGATTCAGGCATGGGAACTGCTTGAAAAAAATGCGGAAACAGGGGAAAAAGTGGTGGTTCTCGGCGGAAATGCCGTGGGCCTTGAAGCCGCCCTGTTTCTGGCAAACCAGGGGACCCTGTCTCCCGAAGTGCTTCACTTTCTCATGGTAAATCGCGCCGAAACACCTGAAACATTGACAACCTTGCTCGACCGGGGAAGCAAGCAGGTCACGGTGGTTGAAATGACCAAAAAAGCAGGCGCCGATGTGGGGCTGACCACCAAATGGACCCTTATCGGGGAATTGAAGCGTCTCGGCGTGAAAATTATAACGCAAACCGAAGCGGTGGGGATAACACCGAAAGGCCTTCAGGTGAAAGATGAACAGGGCTCCGGATTTATCGCTGCGGATACGGTCGTGCTCGCCGCAGGGTCAAAGGCGGAAAATGGCCTGGTGAAGGCCTTGGAGGGACGGGTGCCTGAAATCCATGTTATCGGAGACGCTAAGAAGCCGCGAAACGTTCTGGCGGCCATTCGTGAAGGGTTTCAACTAGGGTTAACGCTCTAAGGGTTAAAATTATGGCCCGGGTCATTACTATTTCCAATCAAAAAGGGGGGGTGGGAAAAACAACCACTGCCGTTAATCTTTCTGCCGCCATCGCTGCTGGTGAAAAATCATGTCTTCTGATTGATTGTGATCCTCAGGGGAATGCCACTACCGGATTGGGGCTGGATATTGCTGAACTGTCCCACGGCCTCTATGACGTCTTAATGGGAACGTCTTCCCTGGAAGATGCCATCACCGAGACCGAACTCCCCCACCTTCACCTTCTGGGCGCCACCCCCGAACTCATCGGCGCCGAGGTGGAAATGGTTTCCATGACCGCCAAGGAATTTCTTCTGAAAAAACCCATTTCAGCACTTCTAAAGCGCTATGATTATATATTCCTCGATTGCCCCCCCTCACTCGGCTTTCTCACCATCAACGCCCTCACGGCATCCGCATCCGTCCTCGTGCCCCTTCAATGCGAGTATTATGCACTGGAAGGATTGTCCAAACTGCTGACCACCGTGAAAGCCGTCAGGAAAAGACTCAACCCCGTACTCAGGCGCGTCGATATTCTGCTGACCATGTATGACAAGCGGAATAACCTTTCCCGTCAGGTCGAGCAGGAGGCCCGCGCGCTCTTCAATGAGCGAGTGCTGAAAACGGTGATCCCCCGCAATGTCCGCCTGAGTGAGGCGCCCAGTTATGGCAAACCCATCATCCTTTATGACATACGATCGCAGGGCGCACAGAGTTACCTGTCTCTGGCGCATGAAATTATTGAAAGAGAGACGGCACCATGACAAAACGAAATGCCCTGGGAAAAGGGTTATCGGCCCTGATTCCCGGCGGTCACGATCTGGATGAAAAAGAAAAGCAGTTTTTTCTCTGCCCTGTCGCGGCCATTGAGCCCAATCCAAACCAGCCCCGGCAACGGTTCCTGGCCCATGAGCTGGACGAACTGGCCATTTCCGTTCGTGAAAAAGGCATTCTAACCCCCCTGCTGGTGAACAAAACCGAAGCTGGCTACCAGCTCATCGCCGGCGAGAGACGATGGCGGGCCGCCCAAAAGGCAGGGCTTGAGCGGGTTCCCGTTGTGGTGAAAGACGTGACGCCCTCGGAATCACTGGAACTGGCGCTCATCGAAAACATTCAGAGAAAAGACCTCAACCCCATTGAAGAGGCCCTGGCCTACAGAAAATTGATGGAAGACACGGCATCCACCCAGGAAATGTTGTCACATCGGCTGGGCAAGGATCGATCCACCATCGCCAACCTGTTGCGGCTGCTGAAACTACCGACCGCCATTCAGCAGGACGTGATTGACGACCACCTCAGCATGGGACACGCACGACTACTGGCTGGCATAACGGAAAAAGACCAGCAACGGGTATTGCGGGATGCCATTGTCAAAGGAGGGTTGTCCGTGCGGCAAGCCGAGGCCTTGGCCAGGAAGCTGAAAAAACCGCCCACACCCAAAAAAGTCCTATCTAAAGACGATCCCTATATTCAGTCGCTATCGGACAACCTCAAGCGAAGCCTGGGGACCAAGGTGGAGATCAAAAAGGAAGGAAAACAAGGCCGGATTCTCCTTTATTTCTATTCCGATGACGAACTGGACCGATTGGTGGAATTCTTGACTTAAAGACCAATTTTGATGGTCTCGTAAAAAGTCACAAATTCATCTATAGATGGAGTTGTAAAAGGTTCCATTTACGGTGCCATCAATTTTTTCGCTGCTTCCATTTTCTTTCTTCGCCCCGGACCAGCCTCAATACGTTTTCGCCGTGCCTGAAAAAGATGAGCGCTGCCATAATAACCGATGCAAACACCACGGGTTTCGGTTGATGAAAAAGCGTCAGAAATATGGGAATCGAGCCAACTGAAACCATAGATCCCAGAGATATGAAATCCCACTTGAAGACGACCAAGAGAAAAACAAGAAGCCCCAGCACACAGGCGATGGGAGACAGGGCCAGATAAATACCCAGGGCCGTGGCAACACCCTTGCCACCTCGAAATCCCATAAAAATGGAAAACTGGTGCCCCAGCAGTGGGCAGAGACTGACCACGGCCAGTGCCATCTGGCTTGAAACATCCCCCTTGAAGGAACAGGCGGAAAAAACAAGAATCGGGATCAGGCCTTTCAACACGTCGAGGGCCAGGGTTAAAAGCCCCCATTTGAGTCCCAGCTCTCTGGCCACATTGGTGGCGCCGATATTCTTGCTTCCCCTTTGGGTAATGTCGATTTGTGCCGCCATCCCGGCAATGACTTTTCCAAACGGTACCGAACCCAGAAGGTAGGCACCCAGGGCAAAATAAAGCGTTTGACTGAGCATAAAGGACCCCCATATTTTTGTTTTCGGGATTTGAGATCTTTACAATACCCACCGGCTCTGGTAGATTCTCCCACGTAAAATACCGACGTTTAAAACGAGATGCAACGCTTTTTTCACGCAAGTGATCGTGCGCGAGGTTAATATTGTGAGACTAATGGTTTTGGATGGACAGGGAGGCGGTATCGGCGCAACCCTGATTAAAGGGCTCAGAGCTTCCCTGGGTCTCAATCTGGAAATCCTGGCGCTGGGAACCAATTCCATTGCCACCTCCAGAATGATGAAGGCTGGCGCCAATCGGGGCGGATCAGGGGAAAATGCCATTGTTCGCACCAGTCACGCGGTCGATGTGATTATCGGGCCTGTCTCCATTTTGATGGCCAATGCCATGATGGGAGAACTGACCCCGAAAATGGCAACCGCTGTCGGATCGAGCCCAGCCAGAAAAATTCTGATTCCCCTTACCCAGGAACGCGTCAGGATCGTGGGCATTTCCAGAGAGCCCTTGCCTCACCTGGTAAACCAGGCAGTCAATATGGTAGAAGAGATCGTACGGGAGATGAATAAACATGTGTGAATCAACGGCCTATGTTTTAAAAGATGGAAAGGAAGAGGTGTTTTTCGAGGACGTGGATGCCCTGGAAAACAAGAATAATGAAATCAAACTGGTCAATATTTTCGGTGAAACTAAAATGATCAGCGCCAAAATCAAACAGTTTTCACTGGTAGACCATAAAATCCTTCTGGAACCCTGTTAACACCCACCCCGGAAACGTCGTCCATGAGGTCGACAGGAGACACAAACATGATAGCGTCTTTTTCAAAAAAAATTCACTGGCTGGGGCACGATGGGTTTCGAATCGACAGCGAAAAAATCATCTATTTTGACCCCTATCAGATCGAGGCGGGACCCCGGGCGGACCTGATCCTCATATCCCATGATCATTTCGATCACTGTTCACCTGAAGATGTGGCCAAAATTCAGGGACCAGAGACGATAATTGTCACCGAAAAAGATTCGGCCGAAAAACTCACCGGGAATGTGAGGATCTTAAAACCGGGAGAGACCCTGAACCTGGATGGTGTAAAAATTCTGGGCGTGCCCTCCTACAACACAGATAAGGATTTTCACCCGAGAAAAAATGGCTGGCTGGGGTTTTTGGTTGAAGTGTCGGGCATCAGAATATATCATGCGGGGGATACGGATTATATCCCGGAAATGAAAGACCTGAAAGTCGATATTGCCCTCCTGCCGGTATCGGGCACCTATGTCATGACAGCGGAGCAAGCCGTTAAAGCCGCTCTCGCCATTAGGCCGGGACTCGCCATCCCCATGCACTATGGCGCCATTGTGGGCAGCAACCAGGATGCTCTGGACTTTAAAAACGCACTGGACGGCAAGGTGGATGTGCTGATCCTTAAAAAATCATGACTTAAGCGGAACAGGCTGAAATAACTAATAAAATACTCTGGCCTTATCCCAAGGAGGATGGTCGCGCCATTGAAAAGGAATAATTTATGACCGAAAATACGTTGAACGAAAAAACCGGTATTACGGACAAGCTGGAAAAAGACTGCATCAACACCATCCGGTTTCTTGCCGTGGACGGTGTGCAGAAGGCCAACTCCGGCCACCCGGGAATGCCCATGGAGGCCTCTCCTCTGGCCTATCTGTTGTGGACCCGCACCATGAACTACAACCCCAAAAATCCCGCATGGCCCAACCGCGATCGCTTCGTCCTGTCTGCCGGTCACGGGTCCATGCTTCTGTATGCGATGCTCCATCTCACGGGTTATGGTCTTTCCCTGGATGCCCTGAAGGATTTCCGTCAATTGGGAAGTCCCACCCCGGGCCATCCGGAATATGGTTGCGCCCCCGGTGTGGAAACCACCACGGGTCCCCTGGGGCAGGGGTTTGCCACCGGCATTGGAATGGCCATGGCGGAACGTTTTCTCGCTGCCCGGTTCAACCGACCTGATTTTCCCCTGGTAAACCATTTTACTTATGCCCTGGTCAGCGATGGCGATATGATGGAGGGCATCTCATCGGAGACTGCTTCCATGGCAGGCGACCTGGGATTGGGAAAAATTGTCTACATCTACCTGGACAACAAAATTACCATTGAGGGCAACACCCATATTACCTTTACCGAAGATGTGGCGCGTCGTTTTGAGGCTTATAACTGGCAGGTACAGCGGGTGGATGGTTATGATCTCCCTGCCATAGATGCCGCCCTGGCCAATGCCAGAGGAGAAACATCACAGCCCTCTCTCATTATCGCTCGAACCCATATTGCCTGGGGCAGCCCCAACAAACAGGATACACCGGATGCCCACGGGGCCCCACTGGGTGATGAAGAAATTCTGCTGACCAAGAAAAATTGCGGCTGGCCCGAGACACCCACGTTTCGAGTCCCCGAAGACGTCCTCTCGGTTTTCCGCCAGGCACTGGACCGGGGAGAAGCCCTGGAAAAAGAATGGCACACCCTTTATACCGATTACCAGAAGAAACATTCGGACCTTGCCCAACAATGGGAGACCATACATAAAGCACCGGACATTTCAAAATTAAATGACATATTGCCACACTTTGATGCGGACCAGGGAAACATCGCCACACGAAAAGCATCCGGACAGGTGCTGGCGGCTGTCAAACCCTACCTGCCGGAACTGGTTGGCGGCTCCGCAGACCTGGCACCTTCCAACAACACCTATTTAAAGGGATTTGACGAATTCAAAGAGAGCAGCGGTCCTAATATTCACTTCGGCATCCGGGAGCATGGCATGGGCGCCATTTTAAATGGCATGGCCCTCAGCAAAGCGTTGATTCCCTATGGCGGTACTTTTCTGGTGTTTTCTGACTACATGCGGCCCGCCATTCGAATGGCTGCGCTGATGGAACTGCCGGTCATATATGTTTTTACGCACGATTCCATCGGCCTGGGAGAGGACGGCCCGACGCATCAACCCATCGAGCATCTGGCAAGCCTGCGGTCGATTCCCAATACGCTGGTGGTCCGCCCCGCCGACGCACAGGAAACCGTTGAAGCCTGGAAACTGGCGCTGGCCCATCAAACCGGCCCCTGCGCCCTCATCTTAAGTCGCCAGGGACTGCCGGTCATCGACCGCAAGAAATTTGCGTCGGCCGAAGGGCTTCACAAGGGGGCTTACGTACTGGCGGATTCCACGGATGGTAAGCCCGATTTAATACTGATGGCCACCGGCGCTGAAGTTCATCTCATTATCGGTGCCTATGAACAGCTTGCGTCCCGTGGTGTTGGCGTACGCATTGTGAGCATTCCCTCTTGGGAGCTTTTTGACGCCACGCCTGAGGAATATCGACATGCGGTACTTCCCCCTGAGATCTCGACACGCATTGCCGTGGAGGCCGGGAGCCCCATGGGTTGGGAGCGTTATACCGGCTCTCAGGGGATCATTATTGGAATGAATCGATTCGGCGCATCAGCCCCTGCCAAAGACCTTTTCAAGACCTTTGGTTTTACCGTGGAAGCGGTGATCGAGAAAGCTGAAAAGCTTCTGGGGTTATAAGTCAACGGATGTTTACCATTGCCGGTTCACGCTCAAAAAAAGAAGATTAAGATAGACGTTGGAGATTTCTTATGCCTTTAGCAACCATAGAAGAAGTTCTGGAAGACCTGAAAAAAGGAAAAATGATTATCCTGGTGGATGATGAAGACCGGGAAAACGAAGGCGACCTGACCATGGCCGCTGAAAAAGCCACACCAGAAGCCATCAACTTCATGGCCACCTACGGGCGTGGCCTTATCTGCCTGCCCATGGCGTCCCACCTGCTGGAAAAGCTAAACCTCCCCCAGATGGTTGCGGACAACTGCTCCCCTTATGAAACAGCCTTTACCGTGTCCATCGAAGCACGGACCGGGGTGACCACCGGCATATCCGCTGCCGACCGGGCCCAAACGATCCTTGTGGCGGTCGCCGACGGCGCCAAACCCGAGGACCTGGTTCAACCGGGTCATGTATTTCCGTTACGGGCGCGGCGAGGGGGTGTTCTTTTCAGAACCGGGCAGACTGAAGGCTCTGTGGACCTGGCGCGCCTTGCTGGCTTGAAACCTGCGGGCGTTATCTGCGAAATCATGAAGGATGACGGCACTATGGCGCGCATGCCGGACCTGGAGGTCTTTGCCGAGAAGCACAAGCTTAAAATTGCCAGCGTGGCCGACATTATCGAATATCGAATGCGCACGGAATCATTCGTTCACCTGGCCGCCGAAACGGTTCTCCCCACACCACACGGCGAATTCAGGGCCATGGCCTTTGTAAACGATATTGACACACATGAACACCTGGTCCTGGTCAAAGGTGATATTGACCCGGAACAGGAAATTCTGGTTCGGGTTCACTCACAATGCACGCCCGGTGACATCTTCAATTCCATCCAGTGCGGCTGCCGAGCCAAACTGGATAAGGCCATGGAACTTGTCCAACAGGAAGATCAGGGGGTTATTATTTACATACAGCAGGAAGGAAGAGGTTTAAGGCTGGCTCAGTACCAAGCCCTTGAGGGTGCAGGGCAAACCGCTTCGGAATCCCACAAGGAGGATTGTCTGGAAGCGGATTTGAGAAATTATGGTGTGGGCGCCCAGATACTGGTGGCGCTTGGGGTAAAAAAAATGCGCCTGCTAACCAACAACCCCAAAAAGATAAAGGGCCTTGAAGGTTATGACCTGGAGGTAGTGGGCAGGGTCCCCTTGGAGACTGAACAGCCCCCCGTCATCATTGAGGACACGAAGCATCCCTGAAAAAACCATCATAACATCAAACCTTGATGGCCGCTAATGACCACGAATTATCTACTAACGCGGGCTGTGCCCACAACCCAAATGGCCTCACGCAAAGGCGCAAAGGTTTTCTTGTTTTTTGCGACAGAAAACTGGGGAATAAAGCACTGATATGATTGACAGTTGTCAAGAGAATAATTCCTACCAATTCGGGGGTGCAATACAAAAAAGTGAAAACAGGAAAAAATGCATCAACCTGACAAACTACTGGACTCAAATCAAGCACATGTGTAATATGCAAGGCCATGGACTGGCCGTTAAAAATAC
>JAFCZI010000191.1 GCA_019314425.1 Deltaproteobacteria bacterium
CGGCGTGGACGCGTTATTGAGCCAATTGAAGCGGCGCTTGAAACCGGGGCCAAGGTTTTTCCCTTTGGACATGGACACCGATCAATCGGAAGCTTTCATGGTATCTGAAATTATCCGGGAGAAAATTTATCAATATCTCCACCAGGAACTGCCCTATTCATGTGCCGTCACCATTTTAGAGATTGAGGATGTGCCTCAAAAAAATCTGGTATCCATCGGGGCCAGAATCCATGTTGAAAGCGATTCCCAGAAAGGCATCTTCATTGGCCGTGGGGGAGGGATGATCCGGAAAATCGGTCGTTCCGCCAGACTTGAACTGGAAGCGCTATTCGAAGCAAGGGTTTATCTTGATCTGTCGGTACGTTTGGAGAAAAACTGGAGCAAAGACACCCGCGCTTTGAGACGATTGGGATATTGAGACCGGATTGCAGTGTTTGAGGGGCATAAAAAAACCAACCCCGCAAAGCGAGGTTGGTTCCTTAGGAGGAAAGAGTAATTTTAGACTCTATATGACCTTTGCTACGTTGCAATTAGCTTGCCAAAAAAAACACGGGGGTGTCATTTTTTCCATAACCTGTTGTTTTTTATGGGGTGAATTCGGGTTGACGATCATTCTCAGGGTCATGATGGAAAGCCGGAATAGTACAAGATTTTGTACCCAAAATCGCCCTCAAAAAAGATTTCACATATAACCGTTTGCAATGGTTGTCAATTTTGGGGTACAAGACCTTTTACCATCATAGGGTGATGTTGTACTTTTTCATTTTGTGTTGAATCAGGCTTTTGGTAATGCCTAAACTTATGGCGGCGTGGGACTGAACATTATTGGATTGGGCCAGTGCCCTTCGAACCAGCCTTTCCTCTATCTCCTCCATGGCTTTGGGCAGGGGGATGTGGGAGGGGACAAATCGCTCCACATCGAATTCGGTTTCCGTATCGATGAGTGCTTTTGGCAGGTCATCCATGGTGATAACGCTACCCGTGTGCAACACCATGGCCCTCTCAATAACATTCTCCAACTCCCTGACATTTCCCGGCCACGGGTGTGCATAAAGTGCTTTCCACACTTCGGGGCGCAGCTCGATTTTCTTTTTGTGATCCCCCTCCTGAAATTTCTCAATAAAATGTTTCACGAGCAGCGGGATATCGTCGGTGCGCTCCTGAAGTGATGGCGCGTCGATGTGGATCACATTCAGACGATAGTAGAGGTCTTCACGAAATACGCCTGTGTCCACGTCCTCTTTGATATTCCGGTTCGAAGCGGAAAGGACGCGAACATCCACTTTGATGGTCCGGGTTCCCCCCACCCGTTCAAGCTCCATTTCCTGGAGGACCCGCAAGAGTTTAACCTGAAGCGACGGCGGCATTTCCCCCACTTCGTCCAGGAATATGGTCCCCCCGTCCGCCAATTCGAACCGGCCTTTTTTCATGGCGACAGCACCCGTGAACGCGCCCTTTTCGTGCCCGAACAATTCACTCGACAGAAGGGTTTCCGTCAGTGCGCCGCAATTGATGGAAATGAGCGGTCTGTCTTTTCTCGGTCCCTGGTAGTGGATGGCTTTGGCAATGAGCTCTTTTCCGGTGCCCGATGGTCCGGTGATGAGGACGGACGCCTTGGAATTGGAAACCTTGTCGATGAGGTCGTATACTTTCACCATCGGCTTACTTTTCCCCACCATATTGCCATATTTGAACCGATTGGAAAGGGCTTCCGTCAGGAGTTTATTATCTTTGACCAGTCGGCGGTTTTCCATGGCCTTTTTTACCGTCAGCTTGAGCTGATCATTTTCAAAGGGTTTCTGGATGTAATCGTAGGCATGCTTTTTCATGGCCTCAACCGCCATTTCGATGCTGCCAAAGGCAGTCATCATGATGACGGGGATTTCCGGATTGATTTTTTTGCATGTCTCAAGAAGTTCCATGCCGCTCATTCCGGGCATCTTCATATCCGTGATGATCAGATCGAGATCGGCTTCACGAAGGATGCTGACGGCCATTTTGGCATCCCTGGCCGTTACGATTTCGTACCCCTCAGCGCTCAGAAGCGCCTCCAGCACAACGAGGTAATTTTTTTCATCATCAACAATCAGGATGGTTTCCATAGTTTTCCCAAATCCGTATCAAAAATCCGGATTATTTTTTTGGCAGCTGGATAAAAACCCGGGTTCCCGGTTTTCGCTCAGTGGATTCCATATGATGGCTCTCAATCCATATGCGGCCCCGGTGTCCTTCGATGATATTGCGAACAATGGAAAGACCCAGGCCGCTTCCCTTGTCTTTGGTGCTGAAAAAAGGATCGAAGATTTTTTTCAAGTCTTTTTCACGAATGCCGCCCCCGTCGTCTTCAATGGTCACCCGGTAATGATCTTTTTCTTCCGAAACGCTGACCGAAAGGGTTCCGGCGTTTTCCATGGCCTGGATGGCGTTCATGAAAATGTTTAGAAAAGAGCGGTATAGCAATTGGGGATCCGCCTTGAGAGGCAAAGGTCGATGGGGTAAATTATCCCGCAGTAAGGTTTTTTTCGTTTCAAATTCCGTTTGCAAAAACTGTATGTTTTTGTTCAAGATTTCATCCAGGTCACACTCCTGAAAATGAGGCGCCTGCGGCCGGGCGAAATCGAGGAACTCCGTAACAATATTATTGAGTCGGCTGGATTCTTCAACAATCAGGCTTGAGAGCCGGGCCTGTGATTCATTTCCGGCTGACATGCCGCCCATCAGCTCGGCAGTGCTTCGAATAATGCCCAAGGGATTTCTGATTTCATGGGATACGCCCGCGATCATCCGGCCAAGCGCCGCCAATCGTTCCGCCTGATTCAGCTGCCCCTCCAGTTCTCGTTGCTCCCTGGCCCTTTCAGCAATGGTTTTTTCCGCTTTGTGCACGATAAACAGAAGTGCTAGAAAAATCATGCCCATGATGAGGATGGACAGCCCGAAAATCAGATACTGAAACCGAACCAGGGACTCATATGCCTCAGTAAGGTCCTGTATCAATTCAAAGACGCCCAAAACATGCCCGGTATCCCCCAGAAAAGGCCCGGGGCCCATAAATGGAATATAGGTTCGCAGTTTTTTTTCGGCCCCCGTCCGTGGAATGCCGGTACCCCAGATCCCGTCTCCCCCGGATACGAGTTTGGAGGAGTTCTGTCCCATGACCGCCTTTTTGTAACCAAGGCTCTCCCGCACCTTTTTTCCCATAAGGCTGGGATCGGTGCTGTACGCGATAACACCCTGGTTGATATCGTACATGTTCACCAGCTCGACCTTAAAGCTGTGGGTGGTGTTTCGTACGATTCGATCCATTAACGCCTGCTGCTGTTTTTCCCTTAACCGCATTTTCCCGAATTGTTGGGTTATGGGCAGCACAAAATTCTGAAAGACCTGGTGGTTCAGGTTTTCACCCAGCAGCAGGGCGTAGGTTTCGTGGCTTTTCATCAGGATGTCTTTGGCCCGTTGCGATATGACCATGGAAAAGGGTAAGCTGAAGATGATGAAGACCACAAAACTGGCGTAGGCGAAAAACTTAACGAGCCTGAATTGCTTTCCCTTCTTTGGCGTGTTTTGATTTAAAAGAGACATCTTTTTTTCTGCCGACTCCCCCAAAGTAGCGATGCTGCGACGGCTGGAATGGATCGGTCGGGTCCTTTTTTTCTCTGCCAGCATTCTTGCCGGAATATGAAATTTCTGCTACTTTAAGCCTTCATGCAGACCGGAGTCAACTATTAGTCCCTGATCACCTGGTTGGCGGTCACAAAAAACAAGAAGTTCCTCAACTGAACTTAAAACTCAAAACCTAAAACTCAACACGGCGGTTTTGCCGCATTGGAAAAGGTATCCTTATGACAGCCCGAAATTTGAAACACCTTCCTTTCATGCTCTACGCAGACGGTGATGGTCGGATTTATGAACATCCATATCTCAAAATGGCCGGGTTTTCCGGATCAACCCGCTCCCCGATTGAACCGGATGATCTCATCACCATGCCGGAATTCAGTAAGCTTTTTTATATCCCCACCTGTCCCCCTCTGGGTCTTGATCCCCACACGGGCCAGCTGGAAACCCTTTATGAAATGGACGGGGGCGGAAATTCCACGGCCTGCTTTGCGGTCGCTGTTTTTCTTGAACCGGGATTTGTCAGAACCCATCTTCCTGCAGTGGATTACAGCGGGAAATCCTTTGTGCTGCCGTCATGGGCCTATGGGGCCGTCGGTTTCAGGGATGGTGAGTACTGCTCTGCCGGGTTTGAGGTGGAGTATAATGAGCGGTGGGATCCCCGTCATTATGACGACCGGGAACTGGTTCCGGCCATTTCGGATTTTATGGAAAAAAATCCGGGCGGCCCTCTGGTCAATCATTTGACGACCTGCGCAACGGAAAACCATTGTTTTGCCGCAAAAAATCTCTTCCTGAAAAGATGGGAAGCTCCGTTACCGGTCAGCCGAAAATGCAATGCCGCCTGCCTGGGGTGCCTTTCCCTCCAGCCGGGCGCTTCTTTTGAAGCGTCCCATGAAAGGATCCGGTTCACCCCGTCAGTGGACGAAATCGTAAATCTGGCTGTGGCACACTTAAACCATGCCCCCGATGCCATTGTGAGTTTCGGACAAGGTTGTGAAGGGGAACCCCTTACGGAATATGAGCTGATTGCGGAAAGCATTCGAGAAATTCGAAAGCAGACCCGAAACGGCACCATCAACCTGAATACCAACGGCAGCTTTCCGGATCGGATTCGAAAGATTGCAGAAAGCGGACTGGATTCCATCCGCATCAGCTTGAATAGTGCCAGACCGGAATTTTATGGGGCCTACTATCGACCCAAAGGCTATGGATTTGTTGACGTGATGGATGCCATCGCCCTGTCACGGAAAATGGGACTGTATACCATGTTGAACTATCTGGTCTTTCCGGGAATTTCGGATCAGGCGGCAGAGGTGGCGGCATTAACGGCGTTGATTTCCAAAACCGGCATCAATTTTCTGCACCTTAAAAACCTCTGTATTGACCCGGCCTTTTATCTGGAAAAAATGCCCACCACCGGTGAAAGCGGTATCGGGATGCGAAAAATGGCGGCGCGTCTGAGGGAACGTTTTCCAGACCTGACTTTAGGTTATTTTAACCAGCCGGTTCGGTAAAATCGCAATATCCGGCTCGGCAATGTGTGTGAAAATCAGCCATGAATTCCATTTCTCTATTTCTTTTTTTCGGGAAGAAATGCCAAGAGGCTGATGGCGATTG
>JAFCZI010000192.1 GCA_019314425.1 Deltaproteobacteria bacterium
TCCTTTTCCTGAAATGTTATTCTCGCAAAAAACCTCAGGGACTTGGCCAGTAGTTCAGCTAACATCTCATTATTTATGACTTCTTTGCGTAATCCAATAGAGCCGCACCCAAACGAAAATGTGGAAAAACTACCGGTAGCAAAAACGCTGCAAAGCAGCATTTGATGATAACCTATAGCTCCATCAAAAAATTTTCTTGTTTTTTGTGACAGGGTTTTAGGTACTAAAAAAGCACACTCACTTCCCCAACGTCCATAATTCAGAAAGATACCCATAAATATAAAGGGAATTTTGGAACATATCTATTTATTGCGGTGGGGCTATAAGCCCCCTGGGGAATGATCCTCCAGAATTATCAGGGGTGTTTTGAAAGGTCGCAGTCCAAACGGGATAAGAATGGCTTATGTTCCTAAACGCGGCAGTTTTCCACCAGCTTTCTGGCACGATTCCTCAGATTCAGGGCAAACGCATCACCTTTTGCCAAAGCCTCTTCCAAGTGGTCCAACAGGTCGTAAAAGAGATCCCACCCTTCTTTCTCCTGCCGGTACTTCCCGATCAGTGGATTGGGCGTCCGGTTCAGCTCACCAATGACCTTCTCCAGGCGCTCTACGGCCTGTTTCAGCAATTGAAGCCCCACAACGTTTAAGGGTTCATCGTCATAAGCAAACATTTCCGCCAGGTGGAATGAAAGCCTCAGATAGACCGCGGTGAAAGGCAGTTTTGATGCAAAACAACCGGTGAAGGGGTCGATGACTTTCTTGATCTCATCAGATGGCCACGGCAGTGCCCGCACATAATAGGAAAAGAGAAGAATGCGGACCAGATCGCCGATATACTTTCCCAGCTTTGCGCCCTCAATGGCTTCTCCGGCAAAAACCGCTTTGTCATGGCGCATGATCAGTCCCGGTTTGTGGAGATAACGCAGATTTCTGTCGGGTTTTGTAAAAAGGGACCCTATCAGATAGGCTTGATCTTCGGCACGACCGATGAAGGTAGGCGTAAAGGGTCGATACCTGCGAATACTTTCGATGAGGGCCGCAGTGGTTCCGCCGGTCACATGGACGCGTTGAATGCAACGGTGAACGCCGTCGAGGCTATCGGTATCATAGTGTGCCATCATTTCCGCGCGGGTTGAAATGCCCATGGGGAGGGGGCTGTAAAAAGCCAGCGCCTCACCCTGCGGAATCGGGTCGGGGATGGGCACATCCGGTGTAAAGAGCCCCCGGGAAATATCCTCCGCATTGACCAGGGCTCCTGCCATCAGTCCAAGTTCCACAGAATTTCCTTCCGCATCTTTCCCCTCCGCCCCCCAAAGCGGTGTTTTGAAGTGCTCCAGGGCGGAATGGCCAGTCTCTTTAACCAGTGCCGGCTGATCAAACACCTGGTCCAGATCCAGTTTAAAAGAGCCTTTCACGGCAGGATCAATCAGGACCTGCCAGAGGGCGCTCATGGCTTTAAGGAAGCTGTAATGGCGGCCATATTCACCGTCGACGCCGAATACCCTGCGAAGGAGATCCCCCTTTGAAAAGCCCATGTACTTTTCCATTGCGGGCAGAAGAATCTCCGTTGTGATCTGATCCGTGTCATTTTCGGAAAACAGGTAAACATTGAGATGGGAAAAAGGTTCGGTGCTGTCGTAGACTTCTCTTAAATAGTCTTTGACAATCCCGTGCAGGCCGTCATGGGTAACCGATACGGATAACAGGCAGGTCAACTGGTCCGCCGGCTGAGCAACCCCCCTTTCTTTTTCAAATGAAATGGCGTTGTCAAGTCCTCTGAGTCCGTAGATGGCTTCATTGTTATCATTCGGAACGCCGATCTGAATGGGGTGGTCAAACCAGTAGCGCTGCTTTTCCCCCATGACCTGCCTCAGCTTTTCGACCATCCCGGATTCATAGGGCAAAGACTCCAGCGAATCGGAATCCCCGGGGGTTGTCACCAGCAGGTTGGACAAAAACAGCATCTGGCGCGATGGGTTGTCAATGGGTGAAGCATTGGGCGCTGTGATATGAACATGTCGATTGGCCCTGAGAGAAAGAATTTTTTCCGGCTGATCCAAAAGGCAATCGGCCCCCTCAGGAAAGAGCACCTCCCAGATTCTTTTAAGTGATTCACCCCCCCGGGAGGTATCCTGCTGCCCGCAGAAATGCCCCGCTTTTTCGAGAGCGTTTTTAAAATCATCGTCCTCATGGCACAGGTTCCGGATTTCACCATTGATCAATGCCGCACCGTTTTTCATAAACCGCACGACATTTTGCCATTCTTCCTCCGCCTCAAAAGCATCAAGATATCTTTCCGCGACGCCGTATAGTGGGTGATAACACCCTGAAAGCAGAATCAAAAAGGCCGCGTTGATGTTTCTCGCCACATCCGTATCCCGGCCCTGGTCCGGGATGAATTGATCCCCCACATCAAATCCAGCCAAAGGCGGTTTTTTTTGCGTACCATCCACCAGTGTGCGGATAAGGGTTGAAAACATCTTTTCCATAATGGTTAATGATCCCTTCAGAATACAGTCATAACGAACTTCCGGAAAACCATCACCATTCGTAATCGGGTCTTCCAAAATCTTCCTGCCAGCTTGGCGGTCCCCCATGCTCCTTGGCACACCATTTGGATTTGTCAATACATGCTGTAAGGCTCAGGGTCGCCAACAGAAACAACAAGCCAATTCCTAACCACAAAGTTCTCCACTTCATCCCGACCTCCAAATTATTTCTTCTCATTTCCCGATTCTATGCCACCGGGTTCCCACCCTGGCGCATGGGAACAAGAAGAATTAGCTTCGTGACTCCTTACGAGTCTTTCAAATTTGATGGTCCCATAAAAAATCACGAATTTATCTACAGATGGCGTTGTAAAAGGTTCCATATACAAGGCGCAGCAGATGGGACTTTTTACGACGCCATCAATCTTCTTTTTCCTTTTTCTCAAGAGTACTCTTCATTTCCAGAATGGCGCCATCTCTGAAAACCGTAAGGTCCAATTGAACGCCGGGACTCAGGGAAAGCATTTCCCGCCTCAGCATGAGAAAGCGCCCCATGGGGTGGCCGTTCAACGCCATAATGACATCATCGGGTTTCATGCCCGCTTTTTCAGCGGGGCTGTCCTTTTCCACCGCGACCACCAGCACACCGCCCTCATGGGGATATTTCAGTTCAAAAGCCCTGTTCGGCATGAGCGGAACCGCCTGAACCCCCAGCCAACCCCTTTCCGTCTTACCCAGAACCAGCATGGGCATCACTTTTTTCACCGTATTGACGGGAATAGCAAACCCGATGGATTGCGCTTTACTGATCACCGCCGTGTTGATGCCCACCACTTCGCCATGAAGATTCACCAGTGGCCCACCGCTACTCCCGGGATTGATGGCCGAATCCGTCTGGATAAAATCCACCAGTTTCTCGCTGAGACCGGGAGAGATCCGCTCTGTTGCACTGACAATCCCCGACGTCACGGAGTGCCTTAGCCCCAAAGGATTCCCGATGGCCAGCACCATCTCGCCGATACGCAGTCGGTCCGAATTGCCCAGAGGAAGAACCGTCAGCAGATGATCGGGTTCGATCCGGATGAGCGCCGTATCGGTAACGCGGTCGGCGCCCACGATCTTGGCAGCGTATTCCTTTCTTCCTTCCGAAAGGACCACGCGAATATCCGTGGCGTTATGGATAACATGGGCGTTTGTGAGGATGTAACCCTGTTCATTGATAATGAAACCGGAACCCAGGCTGAATCCTTCGCTGTTATAGGGGATGGGAACTTTAAAAGGGATAATATCGAAGAGATCGGAAAGCAACGGGATTCGAAGAATATCATTGGGCGAAATACCAACCCGGGCTTCTTTTTCCTCCAGGTTGCGGGTGTAGATGTTGACGACGCCCCCTTTGACCCTTTCCGCAACATCAGCGAACGTGTTATTATGAACGACCACATTATCCCGTGCCCCGTATATTTCCCGTTCAACCCACATTTGTCTCAGGTCTATATCTTCAAAGGAAAGTGCCTCAAAACTTTTGTCGAAAATGGGGTCGTCTTCACTCACTAAAACCGTACCCATTCCCCTGGGGGACGGTGAAACGGTACAACCCCAGAGCAACTGCGCTATCACCAGCAAGGCTACTATCCAACATGCATATTCACGCAATCGCCACATCATAAGAACCGTTTACCCACATGGATGCGAAAAACAGCTTTCAAGCTTTCGGGCAGGGCCGATGGCGACCCTTTCACCACAACGAAATCCGCTTGCATCCCTTTTTTTATAAGCCCTTTTCGGTCGAGGCCCAAGAGGCTTGCATTGTTAAAGGAGGCGCATTTAATCGCCTCTTCAATAGAGAATCCGGTATCCAGGAGCAGTTGCAACTCCTCAATCAAAGCACTGCCGTGGTGAACCCCCACACTGCCCGAATCCGTCCCAAGGGCAATGGGCACCCCCAACCTTCTTGCCAAAGCCATCTGTTCCAGCTGGTGTTCCAGGTTCCTTAACGCCATTCTGCGCGCTTCGTCACTTCCCCGGGCATGTTCTGCAAAGGCTTTCATGGTACCGGCCGTGGGAACCCAAAAAACCTGTCTGTCGGCCATAAAGTTCAGATTCTGCTCCCCCATAAAGAAACCGTGCTCGATGGAACTGCATCCCGCTTCAAGGGCAATTTGCACCGGGACTTTTCCGTTGGCATGCACCATGGTCTTGAGGCCCAGGCTGGAAGCGGCGTCCACCGCATCCCGCAGCGCTTTCAACTGGAACTGGGGCAGGGATTCTTTCCCGAAATATTTAAGGCTGTTCACCCCGGATTGAATGATCTTGACGTGATCAATGTCATTACTTTCACGCAAAATACCTTCTGCCAGACGACCCCTCCCCAGGGAACGGCCTACAAAACTACCATACCTTCCCGCGTTATGCCACGCCTTTCCTGCCACATGAAGGCAAATGGCAGCATATTGCTCTTCCATAAAGTATTTTTTGTAGTGTTGGGTGTACCCATTCCTGTCGCCCCCATCCCTTACGGCTAAGATCCCGTGGGCAAACAACTGCCCCAAATGGCGGGAAATGGTTTTCCTTGTCTGGTTAAACCCTTCATTTAGCTGCTTCTTCCGCTTCTCTTCATCAGCGGTACCGGATATGAACAAGTGCATATGGGCGTCTATTAAACCCGGCAGCAGAGTGCATTCTGATAGATCCACAAGGGCGGAAGGGTTCATGGTA
>JAFCZI010000193.1 GCA_019314425.1 Deltaproteobacteria bacterium
ATCATTGGACAAATCATCTCTTTTTAACTCCAGGATTTTTAAGCACCCTGTTTCATCTTTGGAAAGCCTCGGGCTGCAATTCCTGTTTGGTTTGATCCTTTCGGGGGCAATGGACTTCTGGTGGTTTTGGTTCACCAGATGAAGGGATGCGTAGCTCATTGAGTGATTGTTCTTCACCATCTCGTGCCACTCTCTACCAAACTCCAGCACCATTTGCTTCAAGTCCTCGGCAGGTTTTTTCCCCCGGGTTCGATCACGCTTAAATCTTGAGATATGTTTTGACCAGATTGGGAATACATCCAGAATGACCTGGTCGCGGGTAAAGGAAAAAGCCGCATATCGGGTGTTGAGGGCCCTGAGCAAACCCTTTGACAGAGAAAGGACCCACTGGGTATAACTGCGGCACGCCTTTGAACAATAACGCCTTCGGGCTCCGATATCCTCTTTTCCGCAAGCCACGCAGCTATTTTTTTTGGCAGGGGTCGGTACTTTTTGGATTTGGTTGTCGGCAGTCTTTTGCATTGCAATCACTGATGGCGTTATTCTTTTACAGATAGTGTTTAGTGGTCAAGAGACGTCATGCATAAATGATTTTCTTTTGGCCCATGGACCCACCACCTTCAGCCTCTTTTCTTGTAACCCATGCGCCAGGTATAATCAAGCGAATCTTCTTTGTTACGGCTGATCCGGTTTTTATCAAGGACTATCGGTTGGTGGCATATGTGCTGGTGGCCGGATTGATCTGCATGGTGATCGGGATCGGCGTTTTTCGCTTTCGAAAGTCGAAGCCATAAGGAAAACGCGTTACCCTTGTGATTCACGGTCGCCGGTTAACGACGACCGTGAAAGGATATGAAATGGGTTATATTGGTTTTATTTGGAGGGTGGCATGGGGACTTTGGAAATGGTCAACCGCAGCTGGCAGCGTAAGCAACGTTTCGCTTCTTCCAGGGCCATTTTTTCATCGAAGACCTGTTCGACCTCGTCAAAACCTTTCAAACAGTCCTCTACCGGCATCATTTCTTCGTGTATCCGTTTGAAATAGGCGAATCCCTCATCCCTACCCAGGGATTTGATTTCCGGTTCTTCGGGAATGAAGCGCTGCAAAATATCGCCGGTGCCCCCCAGATGCTTGTCAATTTCCGAGGCGGCCTCTCTTCCGGCCTGAATTGCCTCAATAACCGTTGCCGGGCCACTCATCACGTCGCCGCCGGTAAACACTCTTTTTCGTGGAACGGCTCTGGATTTGTCGGCCCGGATATATCCGCGCCGGTTCAGTGTGATGCCATAGTTTTCAGGGATGACCGCTTTTTGTCCGATGGCCATGACAAACCGATCAACCTCTAAAATAAACTCGCTCCCTTCAACGGGAACCGGACGACGGCGACCGCTGGCGTCGGGTTCTCCCAGCGCCATACGGATACATTCGACTTGCAGACAGTCGTCTTGAGGGATGACGCAGATGGGAGCCACCAGAAAATCAATTTTAACGCCTTCATTCAAGGCGGCTTCGATTTCCTCCGGTGAAGCCGGCATCTCTTCGCGGGTTCGCCGATACAGCATGGAGACCTGATTTGCACCGGTGCGCAAGCCGCAGCGTGCCACATCAATGGCGACGTTTCCGCCACCGACGACGGCAACCCGGCCCTTCAATTCGGAGTTGCCTTCCAGATTAATTTCCCGCAACACCGACAGGCCATTCAACACGCGCGGATCATCTTCGCCCGGAATTCCCATCGTGGTGCCCTTCGTTGCGCCTATCCCCAGAAAGATTGCGTTAAATCCCTGGTCAAAGAGATCGTCGAGAGATTCAACTTTTGTATTGTAACGGAATTCCACCCCAATATCTTCAATGTCTTTGATTTCCTGATCCAACACATGACGGGGCAGACGGTATTCAGGAATGCCGATCCGCATGGTTCCGCCGCCTTTGGACAAGGCTTCAAACACCGTGACCGCATGGCCTTGTTTTCGGATAAACCAGGCGGCGGTCAACCCGGCCGCCCCCGATCCGATAATCGCGACTTTTTTGCCGGTATCGGGGAGGATCTTGAGCTTTTCGCGCCAACGCCCGGTATCCCGTTCTGCCACAAATTTCTTTAACGCACGGATACTGACGGCGTCATTGATTTCTCCCCGTCGACACGCCTCTTCGCACGGATGGGGACAAACACAGCCCAGGGTATAGGGCAGGGGCACGGTTTCGCGGATGACCTCAATGGCATCCTGATAGCGGCCCTCGGCAATCAAACGGATATAACGGGACACGTCAATCCCCGCTGGACAGGTATTTGTGCAGGGCAGAATGTAGGCCTCGCGTTCCTCCCGGGTGAAGGAGTTCTTGTCTCTCAAGGCTCCGGATGGGCAGACTTCAACGCAGGCTTCACAGAATTTGCATCCGGAATCCATAATCGGCATATTCGTCTGGGTCCCCACATAGGTTTTAATGCCCCGATTGATCAACCCGATTGCGCCAACGCCGCGTACTTCCTGGCACATCCGGACACAGCGTTCGCATAAAATGCAGCGTGTCATGTCCCGGATATAGACCGGTCCGTCCGCAGGAATCTCCGGCAGTTTTCTGGGCTCTGAAATATGGCCGGGAAGGACATCTTTAACACCCACCCATTCAACCACTTTTTGAAACTGGGTTGATTCGGTCAGTTCTTTGGGATGGTCACTTAACATGAGCCAGATAATGTTTTCCCGAAACTCCTGAAGTTGAGGTGTGCGGGTCCGAATGACCATTCCCTCGGATACATAAGTGGTGCAGGACGGCGGGAAACCACGCATGCCATCAATTTCGACGAGACATAGGCGACAGGCCCCGAGGGGGGGCAAATCGGGATGATAGCATAAATTGGGAATATAGACACCGGCATCAAACGCCGCTTCAAGCACGGTTTTCCCTTGTTCGACCTGTAAATTCTGATTATCAATTGATATCTGTATCATTGTATTGCCTCAAAGTTACAGGCATCAATGCAGGTTTTACATTTGATGCACTTTTCTTTATCTAGGGTTGGATATTGCTTTTTCTTCCAGGAAATGGCTTCCACCGGACAGGCTTTAAAACACTTTCCGCACTGGGTGCAGTTCTCTTCGATGAACTCAAACTTTACCAATGCCGTACACACATGTGCTGGGCACATGTGATCGTGAATGTGTGCCTGATATTCTTCCGGAAAGTACCTCAGGGTGGTTAAGACCGGATTCGGCGCGGTGTTGCCAAGTCCGCACAAGGCTGTATTTTTGATGGTGTTTCCCATCTCCTTGAGAAACGCCAGATGCTCCTCTTTTCCGCGTCCTGCGGTGATCTCATCGAGCACTTCCAGGGTACGCTTCAAGCCGACACGGCAGGGTACGCACTTTCCACAGGATTCCGTTACCGTGAAGTCCAGGAAAAATCTGGCCACATCCACCATGCAGGTGCGGGTGTCCATGACCACCATTCCACCGGACCCCATAATTGCCCCGGTCTGATTGATTGATTCATAATCAATTGGTGTATCCAACAAACTTTCCGGCAAACAACCGCCGGAAGGGCCACCCAGCTGGATCCCTTTGAACTTGGCTTTTTTTCTGAGCATTCCGCCGCCCGGTCCGAATACCAGGTCGCGAATGGTCATGCCCATGGGGACTTCAACCAGACCGGTGTTTTTCACTTTTCCTGCGAGGGCAAATACTTTCGTTCCCTTACTGTTTTCAGTGCCAATGGATGCAAACCATTCCGCCCCCTTTTCATAAATATGACGGATATTGGCCAGCGTTTCGACGTTATTGATGGTGGTTGGTTTTCCCCATAACCCTTTCTGGGCCGGAAACGGCGGACGGGGCTTCGGCATTCCCCGCCGGCCTTCGATTGAGGCCAGCAGCGCGGTTTCTTCTCCACAGACAAAGGCGCCAGCCCCCTGTTTGATGGTCAGGTGAAAGGAATGGTTACTGCCCTGAATGTTTTTTCCCAGATAGCCGCGCTCTTCCGCCTGGGAAATGGCTCTGGTTAGGCGTTTGATGGCGATGGGGTATTCTGCGCGGCAGTAGATGTAGCCCTCGGTGGCGCCGATGGCATAGCCCGCGATAATCATGCCTTCAACGACGGTATGAGGGTCCCCTTCCAACACGCTACGATCCATAAACGCTCCGGGATCGCCTTCATCCGCATTGCACACAATATATTTCTGGTCTCCTTCGGCCTGTCTGCAGAAATCCCACTTCATTCCGGTGGGGAATCCGGCGCCCCCGCGTCCCCGCAATCCGGCGGTTTTCATCTTTTCGATGGCGTCATCCGGGGTCATGTCGAGAACATTTTTGAGGGCCTTGTAACCGTTGTGCGCCAGGTAATCATCCAGACTCTCCGGATCGATTTCACCACAATTGGCCAGGACGATGCGGGTCTGGCTGGCAAAGAACTGTTTGTAATCCTCTCCGGCCAGCATTTTTTCGACCGGTTTCCCATTCACCAGATGCTCTTCCACAATTTTTGTCACATCTTCAGGGGTCACATATTCGTAGGTGATTCTTTCCGCATCGGGTGCGATAATATCCACCAGCACATCTCGGAATAACCCCCGGTCTCCTGTCTTGATGACGTCATAGTCATCCTGTAAATTGTGCTGTTTAAGCCCTTCCTTGAAGAACTCAGCGACTTTTTCCGCTCCGGCTGAAATTCCACTGGTTCCATTGCATATGAGTATTTTATTTTTCATGATCCCGAATTCTCCGATCGATATTTATCCCATGTTTCCTCAATATTTTGAATGGTGCAGCGTCCATAAAAGTCGTCATCGATCATAACTGCGGGCGCCATCCCGCAACACCCGAGACATGCCACGCGTTCTACGGTGAAAAAGCCATCTTCCGTGGTTCCGCCTTCTTCAACTTCCAGCTTATCCAGAAGATAATCAAACAAGCCTTTGGCCCCCATGACATGACAGGCCGTTCCCTGGCATACGCGAATGGTGTGTTTTCCGCGAGGCGTTAGATAGAACTGTGTGTAAAAGGTCAGGACGCCATAAATTTCCACGGGAAATATGGACAACTCCTGCGCTACGAGTTGCACGGTCTCATCGGGAACATAGCCGTAAGCGGCTTGAATATCCTGCAAGAGCGGAATTAAAGCGCCCTTTTTCTGACTGTATTTTTCAATCAGTGTCTTGGTGGGCGACAGATCTACATTCATGAGTGAATCCTCTTTTT
>JAFCZI010000194.1 GCA_019314425.1 Deltaproteobacteria bacterium
AGTTCGGATCACATCACCATCTCGAATAACCACGTAACTTATGCAGGGATTGATTCGGGACCAGATCAACATATGCAGGGAATCTTTTTGAGAAACACCACCTACTCCACAATCACCGGTAATATCACGGATCACAACTCGTGCATCGGTATTAGGTTGATCAATAATAGCGATTACAACCTAGTCAGCAACAACATTTCGTTTGCTAATTTATCGTCAATTGCCTATCCAGTGGTCGTGGTGTCGGATGCAGCCGGCATCGATCTGACAGGCGCTAGCAACAACATCGTAATCAACAATACCACCTATAGCAACGAGGACAGCGGGATTAATGTATATATTGACGGTAATGGGGTACCTTCCGAGAATAACTTGATCATTGGTAACATTACTTACGAAAACGGCGACCATGGCATTGATGTTAACAATTCACCGAACAATACCATTGTGGGCAATACTGTGCATGGGAATGGTACGGTTGGGATTAACGTTGAGGGTGAAGCCGGTACGGGTTCACACACAACGACGATTGTCAATAATATCAGCGCTGCAAATGGCTTTACTCCACCCGCCGGTTCTTTCCCTGGTAATTTGCGCGTCGACTCAGCATCCATTACCGGGACGACCACCGACTACAACGTCTTCAATATCGAAGATGCTACCAGCCAGATCCTCTGGGATGATGTTAGCTATGTTTCTCTTGCGGCGTTTCAGGCTGCCGTGCCTACTCAGGAATTACATGGATTGGAAGGGAATCCGGATTTTGTAGATCCAGCCCCGTCCGCCTTGCGGCAAACCGGTGTGCCTTATATAGGCTCAGAATATGTAGGTGACTATTACCTAAATCCCGGATCACCGGCGATCGATAGTGCCAATTCAAATGCTCCCAGCCAGCCAGAATTAGATTTCTCTGGGAACGCCCGGGTGGACGACCCGGCCACACCGAATACCGGTGCTGGCACGCGGCTTTATGATGATCGCGGTGCTTATGAGTATCTACCCTCGGGTCCGTCACTGCCTACGGTCACGACCCAGGCTGTTACTTCTATTACAGACACCACGGCCACGGGGAACGGAAATGTCCTCGCAACAGGTTTGCCCAATCCCACCCAGCACGGTGTCGTCTGGGGTTTATCGGCAGATCCCACTCTCCTGGATAGCAAAACCACGGATGGTCCGGTCAGCGCACCAGGAGCCTTCACCAGCGCTATTACCGACCTTACTCCAGGTACGCTCTATCATGTCCGCGCTTATGCCACCAATGATGCAGGCACAGTGTATGGTGAGGATGTCACTTTCACTTCTCTAATAACACCCACCGTTACCACCCAGGCCATCACCAACATTACGACCACCACGGCCACGGGGAACGGCAACGTCACTGACCTGGGTATTCCCAATCCTACCCAACATGGCATCGTTTGGGCCACCACGGCGGATCCGACTACCGCGGATAACAAAACCACGGATGGTCTGGTCAGCGCTACCGGTGCCTTCATCGGCAGCATCACTGGCCTGACCCCGAACACGCTATATCACGTTCGCGCGTATGCCACAAATGCAGCCGGCACATCCTATGGTGAGGATGTTACGTTCACTTCTTATATTGTACCGACCGTTACCACTCAGGCAGTCACTGATATTACAACCACCACTGCTACCGGGAACGGAAATGTCACTGCGCTAGGTGTGCCCAATCCAACCCAGCATGGCTTCGTCTGGGCCACCACGGCAGATCCAACTACGGCAAATAGCAAAACCACGGATGGTCCAGTCAGCGCTGCCGGTGCCTTCACCAGTGCCATCACCGGCCTAACCCCAGGTACGCTTTATCATGTCCGCGCATATGCCGTCAATACGGCAGGTACAGTTTACGGTGAGGATCTCACTTTCACCACGCTGCTCGCACCGACCGTTACCACTCAGGCAGTCACTGATATTACGACCACTACTGCCACCGGAAACGGCAACATCACGGTTCTGGGTTCATCCAATCCGACCGAACATGGTGTGGTCTGGAGTCTTTCGACCAACCCGACTATCGCGAATAACAAAACCACGGACGGTCCGGTCAGCGTTACAGGTGCCTTCACCAGCAGCATCACCGGCCTGATCCCGGGCACACTCTATCACGTTCGTGCATATGCCACGAATGCAGCCGGCATATCCTATGGTGAGGATGTCACATTCACTGCTCAGGTTGTACCCACGGTTACCACTCAAGCAGTCACTGATATTACGCCCACTGCTGCCACAGGGAATGGCACGATCACGAGTCTGGGTGTGCCCAATCCCACTCAGTTTGGCGTGGTTTGGGATACGGCGATCAATCCAACGATCGCATTGACCACCAAGACTGCGCAAGGCGATGCCACCATCACCGGTGCCTTCACCAGCAGCATCACCGGCTTGACCCCGAGCACGGTGTATCACGTTCGCGCGTATGCCACGAATGCAGCCGGCACTTCTTATGGTGAGGATGTTACGTTCACTTCTCATATTGCACCCATAGTTACCACTCAGGCAGTCATTGATATTACGAGCACCACTGCCACCGGGAACGGCAATATCACCGCGCTGGGTATTCCCAATCCCACCCAGTTCGGCGTGGTTTGGGATACGGCGATCAATCCAACGATCGCACTGACCACCAAGACTGCGCAAGGTGAAGCCACCATCACTGGTGCCTTCACCAGCAGCATCACCGGCCTGACGGCGGGGACCTTGTATCACGTCCGCGCGTATGCCACGAATGCAGCCGGCACATCCTATGGTGAGAATGTCACGTTCACTTCTCAGATAACACCCACCGTTACCACTCAGGCAGTCACTGATATTACGACCACCACCGCCACTGGGAATGGCAATGTCACCGCGTTGGGGTTGCCTAATCCGACCGAACATGGAGTAGTTTGGAGCACATCGCTCAATCCAACCCTGGCGGACAGCAAAACCACCGATGGTCCGGTCAGCGCGACCGGTGCCTTCATCAGTAGCATCACTGGCCTGACTACGGGTACCTTGTATCACGTCCGCGCGTATGCCACGAATGCAGCCGGCATATCCTATGGTGAGGATGTCACGTTCACAGCTCATATTGTGCCGACTGTCACCACTCAGGCAGTCACTGATATTACGACTACCACCGCCACCGGGAACGGCAATGTCACCGCACTGGGTGTGCCCAATCCGACCGAACACGGGGTAGTTTGGAGTACCTCGGTTAATCCTACTCTCGCAGATAGCAAAACCACGGATGGTCCGGTCAGTGCGACCGATGCCTTCACCAGCAATATCACCAGCCTATCACCTGGCATGCTATATCATGTCCGGGCTTATGCCACCAATGCCGGAGGCACTGTATATGGGAGTGATGTTGTTTTCACGACTCTCCCATCCTCCACAAGCACGACCACCTCGGGTACCAACGCCGGGACAGGCACCGATGTGAGCGGAGTGGGAACAGCCAGTTGGCTGAATCCCTCCTTCATCACCGCTAACGACACCAGTTATGCACAGGTCACGCTTAGTAGTGCAACGTCTCATTACTTGGAAGGCACCAATTACGGCTTTGACATTCCTGCCAATGCCATCATCAATGGGATCGAAGTGACCATTGGACGGTTTGAAAGCGGTGCCAGTACCGGCGACGATGTCCGCGACAGCGTGGTCAGACTGCTTAAGTCTGGCGCAGTTATCGGCAGTAATAAAGGTGCAACTTCAACAGAGTGGCCGACAGGGTCTCCAGTCGATGCTGTTTATGGTACAACTGCCGATCTGTGGGGAACCTCCTGGACGCCTTCGGAGATCAATGCCAGCGGATTTGGCGTAGTGCTTTCAGCAAGCAGTACAAACAACAGAACTGCCTATGTCGATTATATGCAAATTTCGGTAACCTATACGGTTACCATGGTCAGCTCCACTACGAGAGTGGATTGCGGCGCGGGCACCCCGGTCCTGACCTATGGTTCGGATCTCACCTGTGTTGCTACTGTAACTCGCGGTTCCGGTGCCTACACTCCTACCGGGAATGTTACCTGGACCACGGATGGCAGTGGCAGCTTCGCCACCAGCCCATGTGTTCTCTCAGGTTCCGCTGGAACTGCCTCCTGCTCTGCGATTTATACACCCAGCTCTGTAGGTAGCGGCTCGCATTTGATCACGGCGGATTATGCCGGGGACTTGAACTTCTTCTCCAGCTACGACAATCAGACTGTCACAGTCAACAAGGCGGATGCTACTGTCACGCTGGGCAGTTTGTTGCAGCTCTACGATGGCACGCCCAAACTGGCGACTGCCACCACCGATCCAATCGGACTGACAGTTAACTTCACTTACGATGGTTCAGCCGTCGCCCCGACCGCTGTAGGTTCTTATGCCGTAGTTGGAACGATTGACGATCCAATCTATCAAGGCTCAGCCAGCGGCACGCTTGACATCCAGGCCAAACATAGCATTGCCCTAGTTGAAGGCTGGAATCTGGTTTCATTCAACGTGCATCCGGCGGACACTGATGTTGCCGCAGTCCTCTCCAGTATTGATGGTAATTACGACCTGGTCTATGCTTGGGATGCGACAGTCACTAGCAACAACTGGCTGATCTACGACCCCTCCATTTCGTCCAACTTCAACACCCTGAAAGAGCTCGATGAGAGCATGGGCTTCTGGATCCACATGACCTCCGCTGGTACCTTGGATGTAGTGGGGAGCGCCCCCACATCTACGAATATCCAGCTTCTGGATAACGCCGGTGGTTGGAACTTGGTGGCCTACCCCTCCATTTCAAGCCGTCTATTGCCGGATGTTCTGGAAAGCCACGGTGTGGGCACGGACTTCAGCCTGGTATACGCCTATGACGCTAGTGATGTCGGCAGCCCCTGGAAGTTGTTCGACCTCTCCATTTCGTCCAACTTCAACACTCTGACCGAACTCGTCCCCGGCTGGGGTTACTGGATCAATGTTAGTGCGGATAACACCTGGGATGTTCAGTTCCTGGCAGACTAATTACCAGCCTTGGTCAGGTCAGGGAGCGGGTCTCAAACCCCTCCCTGACCTGACCAGCATTAGCCTGTGCTCACTAAACATTCGGAGAACTAGAACTCAATGAAGCGTTTCTTAAGAATTTTTTCCTCATCCCTGATACTCCTTATTCTCAGTCTTTTTATCGTGAC